>JAOUPZ010000358.1 GCA_029879595.1 Deltaproteobacteria bacterium
CAGAACCAGCACCGGGGAAACATAGGGACGAATGTCCAGTGTGGCTATTTCGCTCCCGGCCACCGGACTCAGCGCCCGGCGTTCCGAAGGAACAAGGACCACATGCAGAACAACCCGGTCATAGCCGGGGTTTTCCGCGTGCCCGTGGCCCCACCAGTCCCGTTCATGGATGTGAACCTCCACGTCCCCGAAATATTCGGTTCCATCAAGCTCAATGCGGGATTCTGTGAAATCCGGCCCGGGGCCCCTGTTGAGCCACCCCGGCGACAAAACAGCGAGCCTTCTGCCATCCATGGTAAACAAGCGTTGATCCTTCCATTTCTGAAAGGCCCAGATGGCCTGCAGCAGAGATTCCTTCCTCCCGGCCAGTTCTCGGAGCAGGCTCAACCGTGCTTCATTGTTTGTCGAAGTGTTTTTTCCCATTTGCCCTTTTTGCCACAGGGAACAGCCGGTGTAATCATCCTTCTGCGGCCGACAGCCGTCCGGCATCCGACAGCCGTCCGGCAGTCGGGCTACTGGCACTCCGGCTCATTTCGCCCGCTGACGAAATGGCTTGAATTTCTTGCTCCCGGGTTTTTTATCCCCCCGGCGCCTTGGCGGGGCGGACGGCTTTTTTACGGCGGCCTTCTCCACGGGAGGATTCTCCCCCCCGGACAGAGGGGGCGCAGGCAGGTTCTCCAGCCAGAGTCCGCGGGGTTTCGCCGGAAGCCCCGCTCCTGGATGCTCGGCAATTCGGCCCTGGGAGTTGCAAAACAGGACAACGGTGGCCTGCGGTGTTTTGGAATCCTTTTTACCGGATTTTCCTCCCAGGGGCAGCCGGTCGGAAACGGCCTTCAATCCGCCACGGTTGAAAAATGGAGCGGTAGCCTTGCCGGAGGGGGTGTTCTGCCAGGCCTGGGAGGCCACATGCACGCTTTTCATGTCCAGTTCCAGGCCGCCGGAGCTTTTTAGCAGCTGATCGAAGAAGAAACCACCGGGAACCATCAGCTTTTCATGGCACCAGTTTTTAACACTCGGCTCCCACATGGGGCAGGGATCAGAATGGGGGCAGGGGTATAGGGAGGGCCACTCGGAAAACCGCGGCCTGAGGGCCATCAGGTTCATGTAGCCTCTTCTGGTGCCCGGCTCCACAAACACAGCCACCCCGCCCGGGTGCACAAGCCTGCGCAGGGCTTCCCCAAAGCGTTCGCCGCGGGTGCTTTTCCGGCGCGGGCCCAGCAGATCAAGTTCGTTAAGCATCATCGCCCCACCGGCGATATGGAAAAGGCCCTGCCTGGACTGCGAAGCGACTTCCCCCGCACCATCGGATAAATCACCCAAAAACCGCTCCACGCCGTGGGCGTGGGTCTCAATGTCAAGACTGACCTCCGGCAGAACCTGGGAGGCATAATCCCGCAGGTTGGCCACAGCCAGCTCAAGCAGGCCATGGCCCTGATCAACCAGGGTCAGTCTGACTGGCCGGGAGGAGGAATGTGTCATGACGGAAAGCAGGGCTAATACAGCCAGACTGAAGGCGCCTGTTCCACAACCCAGATCAAGAACCCGGAATGGCTCCACGGAATTGTTCTTGTCGCCGGCCGGATTGAAAACGCCGCCCCCGGCCGGTCTGCCCGCTTCAATCTGCCAGGGCAGGGAGGCCAGCACATGCCGGGCCCGCAGATAGTTGCGGGGTAGAAAATACAACTGGTAGCCGGCCATGTTCCCATGCAATGGATTGCCGTGGCGGGCAAACTCGGACTGACGGCCGGTGTAGGCCTCATGGAGCGTGGCGATCTGCGCGGTAATCTTCCTCCACTGGCTTGCGCTGAATAGCCCGGGTTTAGTTTTTTCCACGCCTGCTTTCGCGGCGGGAGCATTCCGTGCCGGATACTTGTCCGTCCGTTGCCGGGGAAGAAAGGGGGCCACGGTTCGCAAAAGTGTTTCGGCCAGCGCACGGTCCACCTGGCGGAAGGTTACATCCGGGAAGGGCATGTGATAAGGATTATAATCAGACATGGACATGGATGGGCCGGCTTGATCCTGTTTCAGGAACAGGAATCAACCAGGGGAGCATTCCCCGCGTTGAACCGCCTGAATGCCGGGTTTGGATAACTCAACGGAAACCATTTCCCGGGGTGAGTCTCATTCAGGCCGTTTGAATTTCTACTTCATCGGTACCTAAGGCGGGTATCGTGGGCATTGAAAACTGTATGTATCAATTCTAGGCTGGAGCAGGTTCAAATTTCAACATGTTCCTTGAAGCATTACCCGACAGGTGGAAGCAGGGAACATAAAAAAACGAGAATTAAAGACGGAGATCAGGAAAAAATGACAAAATCAGCGGCGCTTCCCACACCGACGGTGCATGGAGTTAACAGGGTCAAGGAAATACTGGGCTGGTACAACGGGGAAAATCCCGGAGTGCTGGCAAATCTGGCCCGGATGATGATGCACGGCACACTCGGCTATACGGGGAAAATGGTTATACTCCCCGTGGACCAGGGATTTGAACATGGCCCGGCACGCTCTTTCGCCCCCAACCCGGCCGGATATGACCCCCGAACACATTTTGAACTGGCGGTGGAGGCCGGCTGCAGCGCCTATGCCGCACCACTGGGATTCCTGGAGGCGGGCGCGGCGGAGTTCGCCGGTCAGGTGCCGCTGATACTGAAGGTCAACAGCAGCGATTCCCTTTCCAGGGGTGAACCATGCCCCGCCGTTACGGCGTCTGTGCAGGATGCACTCCGGCTGGGCTGCGGCGCCATCGGATTCACAATCTACCCTGGTTCTGAGGAACGCAACATCATGTATGAGGAGTTGCGCGAACTGACCATGGAGGCAAAGTCGGTGGGGCTGGCGGTGGTGGTCTGGTCGTACCCTCGCGGGTCCGGGATCACCAAGGAGGGAGAAACGGCGATAGACGTGGTGGCTTATGCCGCCCAGATAGCCGCACAGCTTGGCGCCCATGTAATAAAGGTAAAACCTCCGGCGCAGAACATCATGCAGGCCGAGGCCCGCAAGGTTTATGAAAAGCAGAAGATTCCGGTGGGAACACTGGCCGAAAGGGTGAGCCATGTGGTGCAAAGCGCGTTCAACGGAAAGCGTATCGTGATTTTTTCCGGTGGGCCTGCCAAGGGTACCGATGAGATTCTCCAGGAAATAAGGCAGATCCACAAAGGTGGAGGATTTGGTTCCATAATCGGCAGAAATTCGTTCCAAAGACCAAAGGCCGATGGACTTCACCTGCTCAGGCAGGTCATGGATATCTATCTGGACCGTTGAAATCCGGCAGGGTGA
>JAOUPZ010000068.1 GCA_029879595.1 Deltaproteobacteria bacterium
GAGGATGCTGGCGGCCATTGATTCACGCACCCGCGTGGTGGCCCTTTCCACGGTTCACTGGACGGACGGCACGCCCTTTGATCTGGCTCCGCTGCGCAAACGGGCCGCTGATGTGGGGGCGCTGTTCATGCTGGATGGCACCCAGTCCATCGGCGCGGTTCCCTTTGACTGGGAGGCGCTGAATCCGGACCTGCTGGTCTGTGCGGGCTACAAATGGCTGCTGGGGGCCTACCAGCTGGGTTTCGCGGTGATAGGGGAGGCGCTGGCCGACTGGCAGCCCCTGGAGCACAACTGGATCGGACGAGAGGGCTCGGAGGACTTCACCTCGCTTACCCGCTACCGCGACGGCTTCGCCCCCGGGGCGCGCCGCTTCGATGTGGGGGAGCGCTCCAATCCCGTATCGTTGCCCATGCTGGCCGAGAGCATCCGGCAGATCGGCCAGTGGGGGGTGGAGAACATCGCCGGCTACACGGAAAAACTGCGGGAACTGCTGCGGGCGGAACTGGAGGAAACATTCGGCCCCTGCCCGCCGGAGGACCCGCCCCGGGGCCCCTGGATGTATCCGGGCCATCAGCTTTCGCCCCATCTTTTCGGGGTAAACCTGCCTGCGGGTCAGGACCCGGTGCGCGTGGCGGAAGAACTGCGGCGCATGAAGGTGCATGTCTCGGTGCGGGGAAGCTCGGTGCGGGTTTCGCCCCATGTGTACAATGACCAAGGGAATATCAGCGCCCTGGCCGCGGCTCTGCGCCGGGCCTGCGGGTGAGTGTCACCCCTCGAGTTTTACCGTGAGCCGCTCCGCGTCGCCACCGGTGCTCCGGAGGGCGGTTACCAGGGCCTCCCGGACCTCAGAGGGCTCGCAGTTGCGCCCGAAGGCTCTGGAGCCCACGTTGTAGCGGAACTCCAGCGTTCCATCGCGGTGGAAGGTTCCCCCCGCCAGGGGAAAGGCCTTGCCCATGCCCAGCCCGGCAAAGTCCCGGGCCATCTCATCGTGGGTCTTGCCCTGCCCGCTGTACAGGAGCTTGCCGGGGAACAGGCTGTACTTCATGCCTTGCGGATCGCCCGCCTTCAGGCTGAACAGGTCGAACAGGAACCGTCGGAGCATCATGGTGCGGGGCTTGTTCTGGTAGCGCCCGAACTCAAAGCCGAACTGGATCAGGTCCAGCACGTCCTTCTGGTTGCTCTCCTCCACCAGGGTGCCCAGTTTTTCCGCAGTGAGCTCCAGCAGTTCCTGGTAGCGGGCGGCGCGTTCATTGGTGCCGCTCCGGTAAAGGCCCAGCCCGGTGTAGAGGTCGTAGAGCCTGAACTGTGAGCTGGCGCGTTTGAACACCTCCTTGCGCTGTGCGTTGTCGGCGGCGGCGAGAAAGTTCATGATGTCGCGGCGCAGCAGGCTTTCGGCGGAAAGCTCACCGAAGGGCTTCCAGCGCTGGAGGAAATCCAGCGCCTTCCTGGCCCGGGGAGTGCTCAGGGCGGGGGATTTATCGGCATCATTGCTCTGTTCCAATGTTCCTCCTTTTGGACTTTTGTTCTGAGGCGCGCAGTGTCTCAGTCGAGCAGTGTCAGTCTCGCAGTGTCAGTCTCGCAGTGCCTCGGCCACCACTTCCACCAGGTGTCTGGACTTGTGTCCTGTCCCGTGGGAGATCTGCTGGCGGCAGGACATCCCGTCGGCCACCACGGTGGCCTCCGGTCCGGCGCCACGCACGGCTGGGAACAGGCGCTGCTCCCCGATGGCCATGGAAATCTCATAGTGCTCCGATTCATAGCCGAATGACCCTGCCATGCCGCAACAGCCCGAGTTGATCTCGCTGACCTTGGCTCCGGGGATGCTCCGGAGCACCTTCAGGGTGGGCCCCGTTCCCACAAGGGCCTTCTGGTGGCAATGGCCGTGCAACAGAATCTCCCGCTTCTCCGGCCCGCCGTCAGGGGCCTTTGAGCCGGGGAAGCTCAGACGTCCCTCGTCACACAGGCGGGCCAGGAACTCATCGATGGTCAGGGCCTGGGAGGCCACCAGGTCGGCGTCCGGGCCGGGCACCAGATCGCGGTAATCATCCCGGATGGCCAGGATGCAGGAAGGTTCCACGCCCACGATGGGCAGGCCGCGCTCCGCATAGGGCTTCAGAACAGCGATGTTGAACCGGGCGTTTTCGCGGGCTTCGTCCAGCAGCCCCTTGGAAATCATGGGCCGCCCGCAGCATTTTCGTTCCGGGATGATCACCCGGCAGCCGGCCTTTTCCAGTATCTCCAGGGTGTCCCTGCCCAGCGAGGGGGTGTTGTACTCCACGAATGTATCCAGAAAGAACACCACCTCCTGCGGTTCCCTGCCGGCCGAATCAACGGCGGGAGCCGGGCCTTTTCGCCGGGCGAACCAGCGGCTGAAGCGCTTCCGGGTAAAGGTCTGGAGCTTTCTCCGGGAGGTAATGCCGATTCGCGCCATCAGCCAGCGGTTGATGGGGCTGTTGATGATCCAGTTGGAAAAAGGCGCCAGGGCGCTGGCCAGGCGGCTGGCCTGCTCCACCCGGGCAAATATGCGGCTGCGCAGGGGTACCCCGTGTGTCCTGTGGTAGCTGTGCAGAAACTCGTACTTGAACTTGGCCATGTCCACCTTGGACGGGCATTCGGTCTTGCAGGCCTTGCATTCCAGGCACAGCTCCATCACCTGATGGAGTCCCTTGCGCGAGTATGCCCGGCTGTCCATGCTTCCGTGCAGGATTCCCCGCAGGGCGTTGGCGCGTCCGCGGGTGGAGTGGCGGTCCTGGCGGGTTACCTGAAAGGACGGGCACATGGTGCCCTGGTCCAGCTTGCGGCAGTTGCCGTTGCCGTTGCACATCTCCACGGCAAAGGCGTATCCCCCATCGCGGTTGAAGTCCAGGAAGGTCTTGATGGGGTTCTTCACCGGCACGCCCCAGCGCAGATTTTCCATGGGGCCCGGCGCGTCCACTATCTTGCCGGGGTTCATTATGTTGTTGGGGTCAAAAACGGACTTTATCTCCCGGAACGCCTGATAGAGCTTACTGCCGTACATTTTTTCGATCAGCCAGGAGCGCGCCAGCCCGTCGCCGTGTTCCCCGGCGACCGTGCCGCCATAGTGGGCCACCAGATCGGCCACCTCGTTGAAGATGCTCATCATCTTCTCCTTGCCATCGGGCTGCTTCAGATCAATGAAGGGCCGGATGTGCAGGCAGCCCACGGAGGCGTGGCCGTAGTAGCCGGCCTTGAGGCCGTGCCGGCTTATCAGCCGGGAAAAGTCCTTCAGATAATCGGCCAGCCGTGCGGGGTCCACTGCGGTATCCTCCACGAATGGCAGGGGCTTGGCCTCGGAGCGATGCCCCATGAGCAGCCCCAGGCCGGCCTTTCTCAGGCTCCACACGCGGGCCTGTTCCGGGGCCGTCATGGCCCGTACATAGGCGTGGCCCATTTTATTTCGCTTCAGGTCGGCCTCCAGCTTCGCCAGCCTGTCCTCCAGTTCGGCGGCGGTGTCGCCGTGGAACTCCACTATGATCAGTCCCCCGGTCTTGGGGTGGAGGAAGTCAATGCCGCCCCTGAAGGCCGGGGAAGCCAGCGCCTCATTGATGATGGTGTCATCGACCAGTTCCATGGCGGCGGGCCCGTGCCCCAGGATCAGGTTGTCGGCCTCCACGGCCTTGATCATGTCGGTGAACTGGGCCACCAGCAGGGCCTTCATTTTGGGCAGGGGGATGATCCCCATCTTCAGCTCTGTGATCACCGCCAGGGTGCCCTCCGAGCCGACCATCAGCCTGGCCAGGTTGGTTTGTTCTTTCCCCAGCAGTTCATCCAGCTTGTAGCCGGAAACCCGGCGCTGGATCCTGGGCAGGCGCTTTTCGATTTCATCCCGGTTGGCCTCGGCCGTTTTCAGGGCGATCCGGTAGATATGCCCCTCCAGGGTTTCCATCCGCAGCTTGGCCTCCAGCTCGTTCAGGTCCAGCGGGCCGAAGGTGGCCAGGGAGCTGTCGGAAAGGACCACGCGGGTTTCAATGGTGTGGTCGTGGGTCATTCCATAGACCAGCGAGCGCGCCCCGGAGGAGTCGTTGCCGGCCATGCCGCCGATGGTGGCCCGATTGGAGGTGGAGGTGTCCGGGCCAAAGCCATAGCCA
Source organism: Deltaproteobacteria bacterium (assembly GCA_029879595.1). Classification (GTDB taxonomy): domain Bacteria; phylum SAR324; class SAR324; order SAR324; family JACQKK01; genus JAOUPZ01. The sequence goes on from JAOUPZ010000068.1 coordinate 4,110, forward strand.
TGGGGGGCCAGAAATGCATTAAGCTGGTCCTGAACCACTCCGGGCTGAACCCGCACCCATTTTTCCTCCAGGTTCAACTCCAGCACCTTGTTCATGCGGGGGGAGAAATCCAGCACCACGGCCTCGCCCACGCACTGGCCGGCCAGCGATGTTCCGCCGCCCCGGGGCAGGACAGGCGCCATGTGCCGCCCGGCTGTCTCCACGATGGCCTGCACATCATCGGCGTGCCGGGGGAACACAACCCCCAGGGGGTCCATCTGGTACATGCTGGCATCGGTGCTGTATATCTGCCGGGTGACACGGTCGAACCGGACATCGTCTCGACCTGATCCCTTCATGGCCCGCCTGAGGGCGTTTTCTAATTCTTTGCTCGTTTTCACTTGCTGGTCGGGGCTGGTTTTTTCAAATCGGTGGTCAAAGGTTCCAAAATGCTAATATATTCCAAACTGCTATTATAAACGTATAATGCGACGGATCGGCGGGTGCTATCGCGCTCTGGTTTCCGGAGGGGCTCGGGTGCGCCTGCACATTAAATACTATACCGCTTGCCTGATGCCATGCAACCAGTAGTCGGTTCACAACACTCACCTCCCAGCCGCTGGGCTGCCTTCCGCTCCCGGAGGGTCTCTTTTTTGGCCCTGTGGCTGCTGGGAACAATGTTCCTGCTGAGCCTGGGTGCGGAGCTGCTGGCCAACAACCGGCCCCTGGCCCTGAGCCGGGAGGGGGTCATATACTGGCCGGTGGTTATGGATTACAGCCCGGCGCTGTTCGGGCAGAAGGGCACATTCGTGGTGGACTGGCGGCGGGTGACCGAAGAACTGAGCGATAATGACTGGGCCCTGTGGCCGCCGGTCCGCTGGGGGGTGTACGAGTCAGACGCTGAACTGGAGGCCTTTCCCTCGCCTCCGGACGCCAGACACTGGCTGGGCACGGACGACAAGGGGCGGGATCTTTTTGTGCGGCTGCTGTACGGATTCCGTCTTTCCATGGTATTCGCCCTTGCGGTATGGCTGTTCTCCTTTTCCATAGGGCTGGCGCTGGGGGCAGTCCAGGGCTATTTCGGCGGCCGGCTGGATTTTTATGGCCAGCGGCTAACCGAAATATGGAGCTCGGTGCCAGTGTTCTTTCTGGTGCTGGTGCTGATCGCCATATTTTCTCCCGGGCTGGGCCTGCTTATCATCCTGTTCAGCGCCTTCGGCTGGACAACCATCGCCCAATATCAGCGGGCCGAGTTTCTGGCCCTGCGGCGCAGGGATTTTGTGGAAGCCGCCCGGGCCCTGGGGGCCTCTCCGGCGCGCATCATCTTCCGGCACATCCTGCCCAACGCCTTGACGCCCCTGGTGACATTCACCCCCTTCACCATCGCCGGGGGCATTACGGGCATAGCCGCACTGGATTACCTGGGGTTCGGAGTACCCCCTCCCACGCCCAGTTGGGGCGAGTTGCTGCGCCAGTCGCTCACCCATTTCACTTCTGCCTGGTGGATCGCCTTTTATACAGTGGGACTGATGTTCGTCGTGCTGCTTATGCTGGTTTTCATAAACGAGGGTGTGCGGGAGGCCTTCGACCCCAGGGCCAGGGGGGTGGCCTCACCGCTAAAGTGACAGAGGCATCTATACATGAGCCCGGCGGCATGGCATTTTAATAATGCATAATAAGCAATGCAGCCATACCACCAGCCGGCAAAGTGTCAGGATAAACTGAGAGGATATTATCCTCAGTGGCAGGAGCGGTCGATGGGAATAATCAGCATTACCAGAGAAATGTACAGCGGCGGCGTGGAAATAGCCGAGGAGGTGGCCCGCAGGCTGGGATCGCGGTGCGTCAGCAGGGAACTGCTGCTTGAGGCGGCCAAGACCTACAAGGTTCCCGAAGACAAAATGCTCCAGGTGTTTGAAACATCCCCCGGTTTCTGGGAGCGGATGACCGAGAGCCGCCGCATTCACCTGGCCTATGTGCAGGCTACCCTGGCGGAAATGGCCAAGGAGAACAACCTGGTCTATCACGGCCACGCCGGGCAGGAACTCTTCCATGACCCCCCACATGTCCTGAAGGCGCTCCTTATTTCACCCCGGGAGGAAAGGGTGAAAAAGGTGATGGATCAATATAACCAGGATGAGATCCGTGCCGGGGACATACTGGACAGAGTTGATGAGGAACGGACCCGCCGGGTGCGCTACTTCTTCAACTCCGACTGGAGGGACACCTCGCGTTATGACCTTGTCATGAACCTGGGGCGGATCAAGTCAGAGAATGTGGTGCAGGTTCTTATTGACCTGGCGGCCAAGGAGGAGTTTCAGTTCACCGAGCAGGTGAAGGGACCGTTTGAGGACTATCTCATCAAAAGCCGGGTCAATGCATTGCTTGCCGGGGCCATGGTGGGCCGACTCAGCCTGATAAACGTGCAGGTACAGGAAGGGGTGGTGACCCTGAGGGGATCCATAACCTCCAATGAACACCTGGTAAATGAGCTGGTGGATCAGATGAAGCAGATGGAGGGGGTGCGGCAGGTTAAAAACGAGGTGATGGTGGGGCTGGTATACCAGGAGTGGAATGTTTGAAGGAAGCCGGCGCTTCCCCGGTGAAACGGGTGAAAAGCGCAGGTCGCAGTAAACGTCCAGGGCCAAAGCTGATGAAAACAGGAAACCAGACCGATGTGCGTTCCCTCATTCAGGGGCTGTTCAGGGAGCACGGCAGGGAGTCGGATATGATCCTGGAGGCCCTGCGCTCACATTGGCCGGAAATCGTCGGGGAGAGCCTTGCGGTCCGCTGTGTGCCTACCCGCCTGAAGGGGAACACCCTGTGGGTGGGGGCAACCGATGCCTGCTGGGCCTATGAGCTTCAGTTTCACAAGCGGCAGTTGCTCGGCGCGGTGGAGGCCTTCCTTGAATCTGACCATATCAGCGACCTGCGCTTTGCCGCAGGGCTGCCCGAAGGTTCTTCCGTTGAAACCGCAGGATTTGCCAGGCCTGCCGGAGGCGGCGGAAGCTCTCCCGCCCCACTTCCGCCCACAGGTGGCCGCCTGAGGGCCGCCGGACATGCCGCCGGACATGCCGCTGCCGTGGATGCGCTGCCGGAACCCGACAGGCAGTCACTGGAAAAGGCCGCCGGGAGCATCAGCGATCCGGTGTTAAAGGAATCCTTCCGCCGCACCATGGCGGCACAAAGAGCACGCCAGAAAAAGCCATGATGCAGCCTCCCCCCGGAACTGCGCTGCGCCCCTTGCGATAAGACCCCTGCCCCGACAGGGCAAGGGCCTCGCTGTTGTGGTTGCTTTTGATTAAACCAGGGCCCGGCTCTTGGAGTGGTTCCAAAAGCCGTTGGTTATGGCCACGGTGTTTCAGGCATGCAGACGGCTGCGCCGCCCGGTATTGGATTTCTGCTGGAAGTCGATTGCTCCGCGGAACTCGTCCAGGCCCTTGAGGTCTTCCTTCCTCAGAACAAGCTGAACCAGGGAGTCGAAGTGGGACATGGTGTCCTTGTCCATATCCTGGTACAGGAAGAGCAGGGCGATGGCCTTGCGGCAGTAATCCCGGGGGGAGCTTTGAATCATCCGGGCAACATGGGTCAGCTGCTCCATCTGGTCGGAGTTGAATGAGTCCATGAGCTCGAGCATCTCCTTGATGGCCGGCTTGTGGTCTTCCAGCAGCATCACCGAGTTGAAGTAGCGCTTCATTTCGTCGGGAGCTTTCTCCCGATATGCCGCCAGGATCAGTTCCCTGTGGTCTATCTTGAGTTTTCTGGCGTACTCGACAAGCTGGGCGTCCTTGGGGATGTGTCCACCGACCACCTTGTTGAACAGATCATAGGGGACCCGGATGCTTCGTGAACATTCCTTAACGTCCTTGTAGCCGTTTTTTTCAATGGCTTCCCTTATCATGGAAGCAACGGTTTTGATCTTGGGTTTACTGTTTGATTTGGATGTTTTGCCTGACATAATGTTTATTACTCTTGTGATAAATCCAGCGCAAAGGCTTTCTGGAACTTACATTTGAGCTGGAAAAAATGATATATCGGTATGCCGACGAGGTTGTCCGTGAATACGCCCGGGAGCCTGCGGGCCCACCCCTTGCTGAAGCGTTGGAACACATACACTGGATAACCCCATTGGTAAATATCCGAAACAATAGGATTTACGTCTAATACCCTTTGCCTGATCCTTGCGTGATTTGCCTGGTTGGGCTGGTAATCCGCCTGTGTGGATACTGCGTGGCCTGGCTTCTGTGCCCGGAAACTCTCCGGCGCTTTTTAGCCTGTGGGTACTACCCTGAAAACAAAATTAAACTCTCCATTACAATTTTTTCCATGGGATGCAGAAAAATGCAAGCGATAAAAAATTAAAAGATATGCTCTGCCCGGTATCATGATTGTATATTGTGCTTTTTTACGGGATATTCTGTGTTCTGATTCAACGTCAACCCCCCTGTTTCCCTGAAAAAACCATCATTGATTAACACCCAAAGATTAATGCGTTTCAGGCGGGTTATTTATTAATTTGAGTGATGGGAAAAGCGTGCATCATTTTGCATCATCATTGTTTTTGCTGCAATAAAAATAGCGTAATCATGACTTTATTTAACTGGCCCCCGGGCCAGCAGTCGGCGACACAGCAGGGGCAGGGTCAGGTTGATCAACAGCACCCTGGCCAGGTGGTGGGTAACCACGAAGGCCACGTCCATTCCCAGGGCCAATGAGATGAGGGTCATCTCCGGCAATCCTCCGGGGGCGAAGGCCAGCAACAGCAAGGAGATCGGCAATCCCGTGAGCCAGTGGGCCGCCATCGCGCCCAACCCGGCGGCTGCAAGCATGAACACGGCCATGGTTGCTCCCATGGAAGAAAAGGCAGCAACCCGGCGGGGAGGCACCCCGGCGAACCTGCAGCCGATGGAACTTCCCACCACCACCTGGGCGGCCAGCACAAGCACTCCGGGGGGGCTGGCCTCGCTTAATCCGGCCATGTGGATGACGGCGCTCAGCAGCAGGGGGCCTATCAGGAAAGGCGCCGGAAGGCGCAATGCCCGGGCGGCGAGAAATCCCAGTGATCCGGCCAGGGTCAGCCAGAACAGGTCGTTCAGGTTAAGCAGCGCGGCCATTTCCACTCCCGTGGCGGCGGCAGGCAGGGTCAGCTCTCCCTCCAGCAGGCGGATGCCCAGGGGCACGGCCAGGCAGACCAGCACTATCCGGATGCTGTGCACCAGTGAGATAAGGCGCAAGTCAGCTCCCATGTCACTGGCCACGAATATCACGTTGGCCAGCCCGCCCGGTATGCCCGCAAACAGCGATTCCAGCCGGGGCACGCCGAACAGGTGGCGCATCATCCGATAGGCCCCCCAGACCATCAGGGCAGTGAACAGGACTACCATGGAGATGGTGGGAAGCCAGCGCAGGAACTGCCCCGGCATTTCGCTGGTGAAGGCGGAGCCCACCAGGAGACCCAGAATGAGCACCATGCCGTTGCGCAGGGGGCCGGGCACCCATACCGGCAGACCTCCCAGTGAGGCCGGCAGGGTAAATGTCATCGCTCCCAGCAGCCACGGCAGTGGTATGCCCAGGAGGCGGAATACCCACCCCCCCAGCAGACCCAGCGCCAGGGTGAACGCCAGCGTGAGCGTCAGGCGGGAAAGCCTCTGGGTTGTCTGGTTGATCTGCACCGGGAATCCTGCTCGAGGTGCTGCGGGGTGGAAAGGGGCGAAACAGGCGGACCGAAGTGCGCCCCCAGGCTGGCGGATGGCACCAGGGCTTTGAAGGCCACTGCCCGCCATCGCCAAACGGACCTCCGGCCCAGGGCCGCAGGTGCCAGGCTGCCTTGTTTCTGGCAGCCTTGTTTCTGGCAGTCTTGTCTCAGGCAGCCAGCTTGGCCTTGACCTGCTTGCAGATTTCCCCGAAGGCTTCCGGGGACTCAATGGAGAGGCTGGAGAGCACCTTGCGGTCCAACTCGATTCCGGCCAGCTTGGCACCGTGAATGAACTGGCTGTAGCTCATGTCGTGCTGCCGCACGGCGGCGTTCAGTCTGGTGATCCACAGGCGGCGGAAATCGCGTTTGCGGACCTTGCGGTCGCGGTAGGCATATTGCCGGGCCCGGTCAACCGCGTTACGGACTGTCCGCCACAGGCGCTTGCGTCCACCTGTGAAGCCCTTGGCTGCCTTGAAGTAGCTGTTCTTTTTCTTGCGGGCGTGAACCGCACGCTTAATCCTTGCCATTTGTTCCTGTCCTGGTTTCTTTGTTTTCCTACAGTTGTTATTCCGGCTTTTGCCCGATGTCTTTCACCGGGACGTTCTATACGCCGGGGCAGGGAAAGGCTATACGGCGGCCTGTCCGGTTCCGGTGAGAAAGCCCGTGATAAAACACCTGGTCAGCCGTTGGGCATCAGGGCCCTGATATGGCCCGCATCCACATCGGCAATGTAGCCCCGGTTGCGAAGGTTGCGCTTGGTCTGCACGTTCTTGCGCCGCATGAAGTGGCGCATACCGGCCTTCTTGCGCTTTATCTTGCCCTTGGAGGTGAAGCTGAACCGCTTGGCCGCGGACTTGTTGGTTTTCATTTTGTACTTCTTAGCCATCTGCTTTCTTCCGAAATCTGGTTATTGTCTCAGCTTTTCTTTTCTATTTTCTTTTTGGGGGCCAGAATCATGGTCAGGGTCCGGCCTTCCATTTTGGCAGGAGATTCAACCATGGCTGTCTCCCCTATCTGCTCGACAAATCTATCCATCAGGGTCCGTCCCAGGTCCTGGTGGCTCATCTCGCGCCCCCTGAACATCACGGTGACCTTGACCTTGTCGCCTGCCTCCACGAAACTTATTGCGTGGCGCAACTTGAACTGGAAATCATGCTCCTCCGTTTTGGGGCGGAGCTTAATTTCCTTGAGATGAACGACCTTCTGGTTGCGCTTGGCCTCGTGCTGTCTTTTGCTCTGCTGGTACTTGTACTGGCCATAATCCATGATCCGGCAGACCGGGGGGTCGGCGTTCGCCGCTACCTCCACCAGATCCAGCCCTTGCTCATCGGCCAGCCGCAATGCTTCTTCCAGGTTTAGTATTCCCAGCTGCTCACTGTCCGAGTTGATCACGCGAACCGTTTTTACCCGGATCTGAGTGTTCACCCTGGTGGCAGGAACCTGAGGCCTGCTCGGACGATTTGGACTAGCGATATAGTTCTCCTTGGTAAAGCTTATCGGCTGCAAGGTCCCAATCCACCATCCGCCCGGCCTTGTCCAGGCGGTCCGCCGGAAGCCCGGCGGGTAGGGGCGCGGCCCCGCATGGAACGGCGTGGCGCCGCAACGGTGTTGTTCCATGCAAAATATCAAGGGACACGCGGACCATCCGTTATCCAAAACTAAGAAAACAGAATATCACAAGATGCAGGCGAATCAAGCCGATTGTCGCATAATTTTTATTCCGGCTTTTTTATAAAAAAACCGGCCCGGGCCCGGTGAGCAGGCCCAGGAAGTGCCGGAAGGGGCCCCGACAGCACGTCCGACGGTTTAAAAATATCAAAAACGCCAATAATAACAGCCAAAACCACAGATATGG
>JAOUPZ010000359.1 GCA_029879595.1 Deltaproteobacteria bacterium
CGGCATGGGCAGGCTGTTCGATGCGGCCTCGGCCCTGCTGACCGGCCGGGCCGGCATAAACTACGAGGGCCAGGCCGCCATTGAACTGGAGCAGCTGGCTGACGGGGATTGCGGCGGGGAATTTCCGCTGGACAGTGTTGCTCCGCTGGACAGTGTTGCTCCGCTGGACAGTGCTACTAAGCTGGACAGTGCTACTAAGCTGGACAGTGCTACTAAGCTGGACAGTGCTACTAAGCTGGACAGTGCTACTAAGCTGGACAGTGCGGCCCTGCTGGCCCAGGTGGCGGGGGGGCTGGAGAGCGGTGAGCCGCCGGCCCGGCTGGCCGCCATGTTCCACCACACCATTGCGGCGGCCACCGCCCGGACCTGTGCGGCCATCAGCGCCGAAACGGGCCTTGACCGGGTGGTGCTGACCGGGGGAGTTTTTCAAAACCGCCTGTTGCTGCGCGGCACTCTGCGCCGGCTGGAGCAACTGGGCCTGAAGTGGTATATCCATCAACAGGTGCCGGCCAACGATGGAGGGATATCGCTGGGCCAGGCCATAATCGGAGGAACAGTGGAATGTGCCTAGCAATTCCGGCCCGGGTTACCGCCATAGACGGCATGATGGCCACCGTGGAGGTGGCGGGGGTTTCCCGAAAGGCCTCGATCCACATGCTGGACGATGTACGCGAGGGAGAATACCTGTTGATTCACGCCGGGTTCGCACTCAGCAAGGTCAATGAGGAGGAAGCCAGGGAAACCCTGCGGATTTTGGAACAGATGGGGGGCCTGGATGAAGGCTCCCTGGGTTAAGCGAGGTCCAGATGAAATATATCGACGAGTTCCGCAACAGCGAGCTGGCCCGCAAGGTGCTGAAGGAAATCCACGACCTGGCCGATGAGCCTGTGCGGATCATGGAAATCTGCGGGGGACACACCCACGTCATTTTCAAGTATGGCATTGAGAAAATGATTCCACCCCAGGTGGAGTTGATCCACGGCCCCGGCTGCCCGGTATGCGTGACCCCCCTGGAGCGGGTGGACCTGGCCATTGACCTGGCCTGGCGGGACAACGTCATCTTTACCACCTTCGCCGACATGATCCGCGTGCCCGGCTCCAAATCATCCCTGCAGCGGGAAAAGGCCCGGGGGGCTGATATCAGGATGGTGTACTCCTCGCTGGACGCCCTGGACCTGGCGCGGGATAACCCGGACCGCCCCGTGGTGTTCTTCGCCATCGGATTCGAGACCACCGCCCCCACCAACGCCATGAGCGTGCTGCTGGCCCGCGAGCAGGGGCTGGACAACTACTCGATCTTCTCCAACCACGTCACCGTGCCCGTGGCGGTGCGGGCCATTCTGGATTCGCCGGATGTGCGCCTGGACGCCTTCATCGCCCCCGGACATGTGAGCCTGGTGACCGGCAGCCGGATGTATGAGTTCATGGCGGATGACTACGGCAAGCCGGTGGTGGTTTCCGGGTTCGAGCCCCTGGACATAATGCAGTCCATCGCCATGATCCTCCGGCAGCGCAGGGAGGGCCGCTGCCAGGTGGAAAACCAGTACATCCGGGCCGTCACCCCCCAGGGCAACCCCCTGGCCCAGCAGGTGGTGGAGCGCGTGCTGGAGCCCTGCGACATGCGCTGGCGGGGCCTGGGGCTCATTCCCGGCAGTGGCCTCAAGGTGCGCCCGGAGTTCTCCGCTCACGACGCTGAGCACCGTTTCGATATTGGCAGCCTGCCGGAGCTGGAGGACCCCAAGGCCTGCGACTGCGGGAACATTCTGCGGGGAGCCAAGATGCCCTGGGACTGCCGGGTCTTCGGCAAGGGCTGCACGCCCGAGCATCCCATCGGAGCCTGCATGGTCTCCTCCGAGGGGGCCTGCGCCGCCTACTATAACTATGGCCGCCACAATCTGGCGCCCCGATGAAATAAGGTGAGGATGAACGACCGGATCAGAAAACCCGCGGCCAAGGAGGTTCTGCTGGCCCATGGCAGCGGCGGGCGCGACATGCACCAGCTGGTGGAGGGGCTGATAGTGCCCCGGCTGGACAATCCGCTGCTGGCTGCCCTGGAGGATCAGGCCTGCCTGGAAATCAACGGGGTGCAGCTGGCCTTCACCACCGATTCATATGTGGTGGATCCCATTTTCTTTCCCGGTGGAGACATCGGCTCGCTGTCAGTGCATGGCACGGTGAACGATCTGGCCATGAGCGGGGCCCGCCCCCTGTACCTCAGCCTGGCCCTGATTTTGGAGGAGGGGTTCCCCATGGCCGACCTGGAGCGGCTGCTGGAGTCCATCGCCGGGGCCGCGCGGGAAAATGCCGTGCAGGTGGTCACCGGTGATACCAAGGTGGTGCACAGGAACAGCGCGGACAAGATTTTCATCAACACCTCCGGAGTGGGCCTGCTGGAGGGCCCGCGCATACCGGGGGCGGTCGGGGTGCGGCCCGGGGACAAGGTGCTGCTGAGCGGCTCCCTGGGTGATCACGGCATGACCATATTATCCCTGCGCGAGGGCTTCCGCTTTGACTCACCCCTGGCCAGTGACAGCGCCGGCCTGTGGCCCCTGGTGGAGGCCATGCAGAAGGCCGCCGGGGGGAGCATCAGGGCCATGCGCGATCCCACCCGGGGCGGGTTGGCCACCACGCTCAACGAAATAGCCGCCCGCTCACGGGTGGGCATCCGCCTGGAGGAGGCGGAAATACCGGTTAACGAGAGCGTGAGGGGTGCCTGCGAGATCCTGGGTCTGGACCCGCTTTATGTGGCCAACGAGGGCAAACTGGTGGCCTTTGTCGGCCCGGAGGGAGCCGATGCTCTGCTGGAGGCCCTGCGGGGCCACCCCCTGGGTGCCGGGGCGCGCTGCATCGGCACTGTGGTGGAGGACGACCGCCACCAGGTGATCCTCCAAACGGCCTTTGGGGGCAGCCGGATCGTGGACATGTTGTCCGGGGACCCGCTGCCCAGAATCTGCTGAACAGGGAGAACCTCTTATGTGCGTTACCTGCGGTTGCGGCCAGCCCGGGCCAGCCGGCTCCGGCGAAAAAGTTGAAGGGCGGCACCATGATCATCGCCATGATCATCGCCATGATCATCCCCATGACCACCATCACGGGCATGAGCACGGGCATGAGCACGGGCATGAGCACGGGCATGAGCACGGGCATGAGCACGGAAGCCGTCTGATAACGGTGCAGGAGGACATCCTGCAAAAGAACAATCTTATTGCCGAACGCAACAGGGGTTGGCTGGAGGCCCGGGA
>JAOUPZ010000069.1 GCA_029879595.1 Deltaproteobacteria bacterium
CATGGCCGTTATCTTCCGGTTTGCCTCCGGCCCCAGGGACTTCAGAAAATTCCGCGATCCCAGCAGGCCCTGCTCCTCCCCGCTGAAGGCAGCGAAAACGATGGTGCGCCCGGTACCCACCCGGGCGAAGTGCCGGGCCAGTTCCAGCAGCACGGCCACTCCGCTGGCGTTGTCGTCGGCGCCGGGGTGGGTCTGCCCCCGGTCCGCGGCCCTGGCGTCCGGGCCGCCCCGGCCCAGGTGATCGTAGTGCGCCCCCACCACCAGGCTCTGCCCCTTAAAGGCGGGGTTGCTGCCGGGGACCATCCCCAGCACATTGAACAGTTCCGCCTGAGGGCCGTTTTTTCCGGCGTTGGCGGTCCAGGGGTGACGGAAGTCCGGCCCCAGGGGCTTCAGTCCTGCACTGCGGAAGCCGGCGGCGATATGCTCCCCGGCCCTGGCGAGTCCCGGCGTGCCGAAGCCCCGCCCTTCCAGGGCGCTATCGGCCAGGGCCCGCACGGTTTCCATCATCCGGGACGCCGAAAACTCGGAGCGGGCGGCGGCCAGTGGCTCCCGGGTTGTCAGAGCGCCCAGGGCGGCCGTGGACTGCCCAAAGAACACAGTGAGCGGGGAATCGGTGACCGGCCATTTGCCCTTGTGGGTGTTGGAAGGCTCCGCGCCCTTGAATGCCAGGTAGCTGTACTTGTGGTAGTGGGGGAGTTTCCGTCCCAGTCCGGGCAGGGCCTCGGCCAGGGCGGACGCGGCAAACATCAGCGGCTGCGGTGTTCCGTCGGAGCCGGTGCGGTGCGCCGTCAGCACCACGGATGATTCCGACCCGGGAACCGGTTCCCCGTTCAGGGTGATGTCCTGGGAGGCGGGCCCGCTCTTGAGCCCAACGCCGTGCAGGTTCAGGTTTTTCAGGGCTTCGCCCAGCAGCCTGTTCTCCCACCCCAGCAGCACCAGCGCCCCCTGGGGGGGCAGGGCTTGTATTTCGGCATCGGTTACGATGCGTGTGTTGTCCGGACCCGCTCCGGCCAGGGCCCGGGCGAGCCCCCGGTAGCCTTCCAGCAGCGCGGAGCCGCCGGGCACCACCACCGTGAGGTTTCCTGCTCCCAGGAGCTGTGAAATGGCCGGGGGTATCTCCCGCCTATCCAGCCTGCGGAACAGGTCGAACTCCGGGTCCACGTCCAGGCGCAAGGGGCGGGCGGGCACATTCAGCCGGAAGGTGGCCGTCCGTCCCTCCATCAGGACCGCCGCCGGGTGCGCCGCCGCGCTGTTTTCCATGGTGACCGCCAGGGGCACCCGCAGCCGGTATGTCTCGCCGGGCTGGGTCTGCTCCAGGGTGCCTTCCACCAGATAGCCCATGGTCCCGCCGGGGGCCGGCGTGACGCGGGCCTGCTTCAGCTGCAGGGCCGGGGCTCCGGTGCGCCGCACCCACTGCCCGAACTCGCGCTCCGGGTCGAGCCCGCTGCCTGCGCCGGCTTGGGGGGAGCTTTTCATGACCAGCGCCAGGGTGTCCCGCAGGTCGTCAAAGGAGGCCTGCCGGAAGCTGTATCGCCGGTAGAACTCCCGCAGCCAGTTGCGGAAGGTATCATCCCCCAGCTCTCGGCGCAGCATGTGAAAGAACATCATGGTCTTGCCGTAGCCCACCGCCTCGGAGGATGCCCCATGCCGGGAGCGGAAGGCGGTGAGGGCGAAGTCGCGCTCACCGGTGGCGTAATCGGCGTATTTCTGCAGGGAAGTGAACCGGTGCTCGGCCGCCTGGCCGGCCTGCTCCTTGATGAGGTGATCCGCCAGATACGCGGTAAGACCCTCGGCCCAGTTGCCGCTCTCATAGTCCGGGTAGACCCCGTTGCCCCACCAGTTGTGCAGGATCTCATGGGGATAGGATGAATGCAGGATGAAGGGCAGCCTGATCACCTTGCTGCCCAGCAGGGTGAAGGAGGGCATGCCGAAGCCGGTTTCCCAGAAGTTTTCCACCAGGGCGAACTTGTCGTAGGGGTAGGGGCCCAGCAGATCAGAGTACATGGAGACATACATGCCGGTGGCGTCCAGGTATTTGTTGGCCAGCCCCTGATCCTCGCTGCGCAGGAATGCCAGGGACAGCAGGCTGCCCTCCTGCCGGGAGTATTCGGTGAAGGCCGCGGCTATCAGGTAGATCTCGGTCTGGGGGCGCTTCTCCACCCACTGGACGGGGTCCGTTGTCTTTTGCGGCCCGTGGGGCGCGCCCTGGCTGATGGTTTTCCAGCCCCGGGGCGTGCGTGCGCTCAGGGTAAAGGTCACCAGCTCATTTCCGAAGACCGGGTACCAGTAGCTGGCTCCCTGCAGAAAGACACCCTCGGCGGAGATTACGCCCGGGGTACTGCTGAAGCCCCGTGAGGTTTCGCGCCCCACGCTTTGCTGATCGTGGCGGATGGCACCCCGGTATGAGATATCAACCCGCCGCGTTCCCGCGGGAAACTCCAGCCGGAATACCTCCAGCGGTACCGGGCCGTTAGCCGTGCCCTTGCGGCTAAGCTTCACGCCCGGGGTGTCCGTGGTGGGCGCCAGCCCCTGATGCAGCATGAACTCCAGGCCGGTTCCCGTCTTTTCCGGCAGGGTTATCCGGTCACGGGCCTCCAGGCGGCCCTGTTCCGGGTCGAGGGAAACCTGCAGATCGTGGCCGAATACAGGGATATCGGTCCGGGTGGGGACATCAGCTCTGGCAACAGCCGGAGCCCAGGCGCTCAGCAGGGCCGGCAAGGTCGCAGCCAGCATTATCCTGGTCAGCAGCAGCCTGGTCAGGAGCAGCCTGGTCAGGAGCAGTCTGGTCAGCTTGGCCCGGCGGAAAGAATCCGGCAGAGTTCTGCCCGGCGGGCGGCCTGGGGAGGCTGGGGATGCGGGAAGCGCTGGGGGTCGGTTGCGGTGCATGGCGTTTCCTATTCCTGCCAGTCGGCGATGTAGATATCGGTGGCTCGGGGTTTGGCCGGGTTGCGGTTGGAGCCGAAGGCCAGCTTTCTGCCATCGGGGGAGAACATGGGGAAGCTGTCGAAGACCTTGTTGCGGGTGATCCGCTTCAGCCCGCTGCCGTCCTCGTTGATGATGTACAGCTCGAAATTGTGCCCGTAAGTCTTGATGTCATCCCGCCAGTCATCCATGTTGCTGGAAAAGATTATGCGCCGGTTGTCCGGGTGCCAGGAGGGAGCCCAGTTGACCGCGCCGTTGGAGGTGAGGCGGCGCTTTGCAGAGCCGTCGGCGTTCATCACCCAGATGTCCAGGGGCACCGACCGGATGTAGTCGTTTTCCATGGCGTGCCTCCACTGGGCCTTTTCCTCGTCGTTCTGCGGGTACCAGGCCCGCCAGGCTATCTTTTTGCCATCGGGGGAAAACCAGGGCCCCCCATCGTATCCCAGCCGGTCGGTGAGGCGGGTCACGCCCGAGCCGTCGGCATTCATGATGTATATGTCGAAGTCACCCTCGCGCTGGGAGCCGAAGACAATCCGGCGGCCATCGGGTGAAATAACCGGTTCGGCGTCATACTTTGGATTGTCGGTGATGCGCTTCAGGTCCGAGCCGTCCCGGTTGGCGGTGAAGATGTCGTAGGGGTGCAGGGGCCAGACATAGCGGGCACCGGGCACCGGAGGACGGGGCGGGGGACACTCCCCCTCCAGGTGACTGGTGGAGGAGAAAGCGATGCGCTTGCCGTCCGGGAAAAAATAGGAGCAGGTGTGCGCACCCCTGGCCGGCGAGACCATCGTTTTTTCGCTTCCGTCGATGTTCATGGTCCATATCTTGTCGCAGTTTTGCCCCAGCCGGTTGGACTGGTAGATCAGCTGACGACCGTCGGCGCTGAAATAGGCCTCGCCGTTATCCCCGTCGCTGGTGAGTTGGGTCACGTTTTCCAGGCGGGGCGTGTCTTGGGGGGCTTCCGCCTGCGGCCCGGCGGCATGGGCTGAGCCGGCAAAAAACAGCACCCCCGCAGGAAGCAGTGTTGCAAATAGCAGTGTTGCAAATAGCAGTGTTGCAAATAGCAGTGTTGCAAATAGCGGTGCTGCGGCAGATTGGCCGGCCGCTGTTTTCGCGGGTTTTTCGGCCCGGCCGGCCAGAAGGGCTGTTTTGTGCTGGCAAGTCTTCATCATTTCAATGATCCTGTCTTGGTGATCCTGTCTTGGCGATCCTGTCTTGATCCCGTGATTTGCATGTTTTTCCATCCGTCCGTCCGTCCGGTCGGGCGTTGAGTGTACAGCCGGTGTTCAGGGTTTATCTCGGCCCATTGTAGCAGGTGGGTGATGGTTGCCAAGCCAGACTGAATAAGCTGGCGAATCGCCCGGGGCGGGATATAATCATGAAGCCCGGGCGGGCGGTCCGCCCCGGCCGGGGCCGCTCTGCGTCAGATACTGTTTCACCACCTCTGGTTCAAGTCATGACTTTCAGCCTCAAAAGACAGCCCGGCGGCAGCCTGGCCATGTTCAACCGGGAAACCGGCGAAACCATGCACCCCGGCGCCGGCCCCTGGGCCGAGGCCAACGGGCTCTATCTGGCGGGAACGCGGTTGGAGCGGCTGCTGTGCGATATTTCCGCCCCCGGTCCGCTGCATGTTTTCGACGTGGGGCTGGGGGGGGCGGCCAACGCCCTGGCCGCGGTTACCCTGCACCAGCGGCTGGCCAGCGGCGGCAGGCGGGTCCGTCCCTTGAGGATCATCAGCTTTGAGCATGATCCCGAGGCTCCGCGCTTTGCCCTGGATCATGCCCGCGAGTTGGGATACCCGCGGGGTCACGAGGAACTGCTGGAAGGCCTGCTGGAAAGCGGCCTGGCCCGGGCGGGCGGTTTGACCTGGGAGGCGCGCTGGGGCGATTTCCCCCTGTTGATTCAGCAGGAGGAAACCCGCGCAGACGTGGTGTTCTTCGATCCGTTCTCCCCCCGCGCCAACCCGGCCATGTGGAGTCTGCCCACCCTGGAGGGGCTCTACAATTGCCGCCGCCGCCATGGCGATACCATCCTGGTCACCTACAGCTCGTCTTTTTCAGTGCGGGCGGCGCTTTTGCTGGCGGGGTTCTTCGTGGGTGAGGGCCCGCAGCCCAATCCCCGGCGGGCCACCACCCTGGCCGCCACGGCGCTGGGGCTTCTTGATCAGCCCCTGGATGCCCGCTGGCTGGCCCGCTGGCGCCGGGACAGGGAACCCTGGCCGGCGCTTTCCCCGGCCGGGAAGCACCAGACCCTGCGCAAGGCCCTGCTGGACCATCCTCAGTGGCAAAGTGACTTGCCGCAAAGTCCAAAATTGCACAGCGCGAAGCAGCACAGTGAAAAGCAGCACAGCGCAAAGCAGCACAGCGCAAAGCAGCACAGCGCAAAGCAGCACAGCGCAAAGCAGCACAGTGAAAGCCTGGCGCAGGGGCAGGAGCCCTCCCCCCCTTCCGGCAGGCGTCCCCGCAAATTTCACCGCGCTCCTCCGGTGGACTCCGGCAAGAAACCAGCCGGCAAGCGCCCCCCACACGGCAGGACCCGTCGCCCCTCCTGAGATACTCTTTCCGTCCTGCTGGGCTGAATTTTACTGCAGTAGGGTGCCTTTGGCCGGAAACGTCCGGCTCTTTCCGGAGCCAATGCACTGTAATCATGCTACTATTAACCAGTCAGGCAGCCAGTCACCCCTGAATAACCCCGGCAGTCCGCCCGCGGCGGTGTGTTCCCTCCGCGGGGGTTCCTTTCGAGCCGGAAATACCAGCACTGTGAACAATATTACCAGCACTGTGAAAAACCAGCGCCAAAACCCATGGATTATTTTGAAGAAGCCCTGTCTGGGCTGCTGGCTGTGGAAGGCGGATATGTGGACGACCCCGCCGACAGGGGCGGAGAGACCCGTTTCGGGATAACCGCAGCGGTGGCCCGGGCCTTTGGATATGCCGGTCCCATGCGCGAGCTCCCCCTGCGGACGGCCGGGAATATCTACCGCCGGAAATACTGGGACGCGGTGAGCCTGGATGCGGTGGCCGGCTGGGACCAGGGAAACGCCCGGCGGCTGTTCGATATCGCCGTAAACATGGGCCCCCGCACCGCAGGCAAATTCCTGCAACGCTCACTCAATCTGCTCAACCGCGGTCAACAGCTGTTTCCTGATCTGCGGGTGGACGGCCTGGTGGGGGCAATCACCATCCAGGCGCTGGAACGGCTGGACAGAAGGCGGGATGCCCCGCTCCTGCTGAAACTGCTGGCTGCCTATCAGGGCCGACGCTATATCGAGATAATAGAGAACGATCCCTTGCAGGAGCGCTTTACCAGGGGCTGGCTGAAGCGGTTGGGCTCCTGAAACAGACCCGGACAAGACCGCCGGGCCAAGCCATGGAGAATAATATATGGACTGGAGAAAAACCGTCCGGGAGATCGCCCCGGTCATTGGCTCGGCCCTGTTCGGCCCGGCAGGCGGTGCCGCAGCCCGGGTGCTGGGAGAACAACTGCTGGGAAAACCGGACGCCTCGGAGGCGGAACTCGCGGCTGCCGTAAGGGACATGTCTCCGGGTGAACTGGCCCGGATGGAGCAGCTTCAGGGGGAGTTTTCCTTGCGCATGCGTGAACTGGGCATAGACGCGGAGCGGCTGCGGCTGGAATCCGAGCGGACGGCCGCCGCCGACAGGGCCCAGGCCCGGCAAAGGCAGATCGTGCTGGGAGACAGGACGCCCCAGGTGCTGGCATATCTTTTCTGCGGGGGGTTTTTCGTGGTGCTCGGTTTGCAGCTGGTGCTTCTGTTCCGGCAGGGCCTGCAGGTCAATCCGGAGGTGCTGCGGCTGGTTGATGTGTCCACCGGCGTTATGTTTGCCGTGGTGCTGGCCTCCAAGGATTATTTTCTGGGCTCCTCGGCAGGCTCCCGCCGGAAAACGGAAATCCTGGAATACCGGACACCGGCCTGATGGGCACCGGGTTCATCCTCTCAGCGGTCTTTTTCCAGGAATCCTCTCAGTCTGGTGCTGTCTTCGGTGGAAAGTCCGACAAAGGCGATTCCGATGTTCCACAGGGGCCTGCGGTATCCCACGGTTTTGGACCACATGACCTTGGATTCAATGTCCATCTCCGGGGCTCCCTTTTGTCCCAGCATTTTTACCAGCACCGTTTCTCCCTTGGACAGCTTGATCTCTTCCTCAAACTGCAGACGCATCCCGAAAAGGGATATATCGTGAGTGCTTCCATTGAGCGTCCCACCCCGGTGGAAAAGGCTTATATCCGTTGACCTGAGAACACGTTTGCGGGAGCCCCTTTTATCAAACCCTTCCGAGGCGCGGATAAACTGCACCTCCCGGATCTTCATGGAGTCCACAATTTCATGAAAGCGGTAGTTGTTGGATTGTTCCGTTCCGGGGACGCCTGCATTGTCATCCCAGCCGGCCGATCCTCCGGCATAGGGGATATACCTGCCGTCACTGGTGTATTCTTCCTTCGGCTTAAGGGCGCCTTTGTCCACTTCCTGGGGTTTGGGCAGTTGTATTCTTTTCATCAATCCTTTGGCGCTGAAATGCAGTGTTGTGAATCCAGGTTGATTGTTATTTATATATGTTCATAAACGTAAAACCCTGCCTGCCGGACCGTTTTCACACCCCCCTGAGTATACAATTTCCGGAAAACTGGCCCTCGGCTCACCGGCATGAAATCAGGCCCTGGCGCGGGCGTTCACTTCCGGGCCATACCGGAAAATGAAAAAACTTCGGCGCGGCGAAACCCGGCGTAATATTTTTTAGTGTGGGAATTATAACCCCATCGGTTGGCCGATGCCAATATTCAGGGTTGAAACTTCATGCCGCTGCTTGTGGTGGCCTGCTGCGAAGTCATCCCCTTTCCTGGGCGGTGGTTTCAAAACATGCTTAGCATCCCGTGAAACGACATTCCCAGGCCATAGCGTTCCACCCTGCGATCGTAGTCTATCAGGCTCTCACCGTATCCGCTGAAATAGATCAACTGCATGTATCCGCCCTCAATGCCGCTGTTGAAGATGTATTCCATCCTCACGGTTCCGTGGTGGTCTCGTCTTCCCTTTCGCATCATTATCAGCAGTCCGGCCCGTTCCGAGGTTGAGAAGCCCAGGTAAAACTCTCCCTTCCCCGTGAAGTCCTCGATCTGCGGATTGTCGTCCCCGAGGGGTGCCAGGGGATCACGCTTGTCCTGCTCCTTTTTACGCTGCCACCACTTCAGCCCGATCACGAACGGCCCTTCCCGGCCGTTTTTCCACCAGGCCCACACATATCCTCTGTCCCAGCTCCGGGACATGTTCACGTTGTTGCCGTATTCATCCACGGTGGGACCGCGCCCGTTTGACTCATGTTCAAAACCGGCCTGCAGACCCGGGCGCCCTTTTATTCTCTCCGAATAGCCGAACCTCCTCCGATAGAATATTTCCGGATTGTAATTGGTTTCGCGGAAGGGGGAGGAGCGTTTTTCATCGAAAAACTGCCAGAATGAATGCTGGCTGTAGCCGATATGAAGCATAGGCAAAAAGCAGGTTTCGTACTGAAAGCTGAAATCGAAGATTATCTCCCGGTGATGTCTTTCCGGCGGGGCCAGGGTATCGTAGCCGACCTGTACAAAGGAGGACTTGTAGGGCAGCAGCCGGCCGCAGTCCTGGGGGCCATTGGCGGCGGCTGGGGCTGGGAACAGCAGGCCGAGGTATAGCAGGCCGTGGGACAGCAATCCCCAAAGGCGCAGGCGGATAATGGCCTTTCCGGGTGGGGGGGGCGTTTCAGGCTGTGGTTTTCGGGAGGGCACCGCACCTGCTTTTCATAAATGTTTCCAGGGAAAACTCTGGGGTGCTCCCTGTGTCTCTCGGGCTTTTGCCTGCCTCAGACCACAATCGCATGATTGAAGGCGGGGTGGCCAGCCCGGGGGGGAGAAAGAAAACAGGGCCCGGGCAGGAAAATTGCGACATAATTCGACAGATTACCACCAGCCGTTTTGTAAAACTACTATGGACATTCTTACAAAAAAAAAGCATAATGACTTCATTAAAAAAAAGGTCAAGCAATGTTATTTTTCCCAAATTGATACCTGGATAGCCGTTAATTCCGGAAGAACAGGGAGTGATATTCTGAAAATGGAAAACTGGTCATGATTAAAAAGAAGAGTCGAATCAAGCAGGATATCGAACAGAAAATCCGCACGGTATTCTGGATTGCGATCCTGATCATTGTGCTGATGCTCATTGTGGCTGCCATCGGAGTAAGCTACGGGGCCATTGCCCGCCGGGGCGCCCGGGGCTTCAACGACATGGCCAATGACGTGGCCGTCAACTCCGCCCGGGCCTGGGGGGTGTTTCTTTCGGCCGAGAAGCTGCAGGCCGGACCCCAGCCAGCAGCTGGCAGCGGGAGCCTTGAGCAGGCGGCCAGCGCCTGGAAAAGGGTGGCGGCAGTTTCCACCGAGCAGGATATATCCGGGCTGGCAGGGCAACTGGCCAGGCTGGCCGAAGAACTACGGCAGGCCCAGGGCTCTGAGGAAAAAAACCGCCGGGATGAAATCATGGCAAAGGCGGCGGGTTTAAACGCGGATTTGGAGGCGGCTGCCTCGCGTCTGCTGGAACGGGCAGGGGGCCGGGTAATGGCCACCGAGCGGGAGGTGGTGCTGGTTCTGGCCGGCGGGCTTTCCGTGGGGATTCTCTTCGTTCTGTGGCTCACGGGCTACCAGAGCAGATACCTGAGGGAGTCGTTGCAGGAAATTATCCGTAGCGTCACCGATGGCGCGGAACTGGTGCAGACAGTATCCGAACAGGTTTCATCCACCAGTCTGGCCGTGGCGGAAGGCACTTCGCAGCAGGCGGACAGCCTGCGGCTTTCAGCGGACAGGCTGGATACCATAGCGGGAGAAACCAGGAAAAATGCCGAGCACGGGGCCGTGGCCGAAGAACGGGTCAGCAAGGCCAGCGGACTTTCCGAGGAAGCCCGCCGGGCCATGGAGCGTCTGGTCAGGGCTCTGGAGGAGATCATGACCTCCTCAGAAAGCACGGTAGGCATTATCCGCACCATTGATGAAATCGCCTTCCAGACCAATCTCCTGTCGTTGAATGCCGCGGTTGAGGCGGCCCGCTCGGGCGACGCGGGCAAAGGCTTCGCCGTGGTGGCCGAGGAAGTGCGCAATCTGGCCAACCGCAGCGCCGAGGCGGCCCGGGAAACAGGCGCCAGAATACAGTCGTCCCATGAGAACGTCCGTTCGGGTATGGAAATGGCCTCCCAGGTCCGTGACATCCTGGAGAGCATCATTGGATCAATAAGTGAAGTCAACGAGCTCACCCGGCAGGTGGCCCAGGGGTCGCGCAACCAGGACCGGGAGATAACACTTGTTAACCAGGCCATGGGCGAACTGGAGAAGCTCACCGATGTTAATACCGTCAGCGCGGGTGAAGCGGCCAAGGCCAGTCAGGAACTCCAGGAACTCAGCTCTCGTCTTAACTCGATGATGAAAAAGCTTGAACGGGGCCTGGGAGGAAAACGCCGGAAAAACACAGCTCTGCCCGATGCCGGGAGGCCCCGTCTTTCGTTGAGTGCGTCTCCGGTGGAATGATCGGCTATGCCCCCTGATCCTCCGGGTCCGCACCGGAGTCCCCGGGGGTGTTTTCCGGCGGGTCATCGCCTGTGTAGGCATCGGGGATCAGACGCCTGACCACCGGGCCTTTGCTGTCCCAGGACAGGCAGGAGTCAATCATGAAGCTGCGCATGGCCTTGGCTCTTGCCGGGTCCTTTTCCTCTATCTGCCCGGTCCGCATCTTATAGGGGTGGATGGTCTGGAAGGCCACCGTGGCCATCTGGCCCAGCATTTCCAGCAGGTGTGTACAACCCCTGGTTCCTCCCAGCAGTTCACGGGCCTTCTTCCGCCAGCCGGGACCCATTCTTATGCCCACCAGGGCCTTGAAGTTAGGTGCGGCCTGGGGGCACATCTCAAACGGGCTGTCGTCTATGCACGCCTCCACCTCCCGGATCAGGTGTGTATCATCCAGGGTCAGCCTCAGCGCCATGCCGTGAACCGCCATGCCGGGCTTCATCTCGCCCCGCCACAGGCTCTGGAAGGCGTATCCCTTGGTGTCGGTGAGCCTTCCCTCAATGTCGAATAGTCCATCGGAGCGGGCATATCCCCTCAGGTCAAGGGTCCTGGTGTGCAGGTGTTCGCGGTCGGTTGGCGCTGGGAGTGGCATGGCTGTGTTTTATCCTGAGGATCCTGGTTTGTGCCGGGCCTGCCGGGCCGGTGTCGCTTTGCGCGGGGGCGTTAAAGTTATATCTATTATTCAGAAATTATCACGCCAAGCCTGGCCGGGGCAATGCTCCCGGTGATTTCAATGCCTTAACCCAAAAAATACAAAATGTAACCGTCCGTTATTTTGTTGACAAACGCATAATGAAACATATAGAATAATTATAGCAAATAAACCAAAGCGCGGGCCGCTGAGGTATTAACTTGAATTGAGGAAATAAGAAAATGTTGGCCAGAACAGAAATCGCTAGTATGGATGAAGGGCTGTTAAGGGAAATCGACCAAATGGTCATCAAAGCCATGAAGAGCATGGAGCCGATTCATACCAACAGTCTTCGCGTGACGGAAGAAGACCTTACCAGGATGGAAGAGGCTATACTGAATTCCCTGGACTAAGGCCCTCGG
>JAOUPZ010000360.1 GCA_029879595.1 Deltaproteobacteria bacterium
GGTGCGGCTCAGTGCGGTGCCCACATCATCCCCCAGCACCTTGACCTGGTCCCGGGCGATCTGCCGCCAGGAGGCATCGTTGCCCACCACGGCGGCCACCCCCAGGCCATGACGGGCGAAGGTGTCCATCTCGGCCAGGCTGTAGCCCAGCGAGCCGTCGCCATATATGATCCACACATCGGAATCCGGCCGGGCCATCCGGGCTCCCAGGGCGAAACCAGCCCCCACCCCCAGCGTGCCGAACACTCCCGGGTCCAGCCAGCTCAGCGGCCCCCGGGGGCGCAGGGTATAGGCCGCGCTGGCCACAAAGTCGCCGCCGTCACCGATGATCACGCTGTCTTCCCCCATGGTCCTGTCCAGCATGCTCAGCAGGTGCAGCGGGTTCACGCCTTCCCCGTCAGAGGCCGGAGCGGCCTGGGTGGCAATCTGCGCCTCGCGTTCCTCCTCCCGCCCTTGGATGCTCTCCAGCCAGTCTTCCTCCATGCCCGCCGGCCGGCCGTTAGCCCTGCGTCCCTGCTCCAGCCCGGCGGCCAGGCTGCGGATGAATCCACCGGGGTCGCCGGGTATGGCCAGGTCGGGGCGGCGGTTAAGCCGCAGGTCGGCCCGGCTCCTGTTCACGCCGATCAGGCGGGCCCGCCGGGGGATGGCCCGGCCATAGCCCAGCCGGAAATCCGCTGGAACTCCGGCCAGGATCACCAGGTCGGCTTCGCGCAGGGTTTGGGAACGTCCGTGGCGGAACAGCAGGGGATGCTCCCGGCCCAGCAGCCCCCGGGCCATGCCCGAAAGATATACCGGCGCACCGAGGGCGGCCAGCGCGGCGGCGGTCTCCCCGGCCAGGTGCGGGTTCAGGGTGGCCTGGCTTCCCGCCAGGATCACCGGCCGCCGGGCCTGCTCCAGCATTTTTGCCGCCTTAGAGACCCGACCGGCTGCGGGGGAGAGTGCGTCCGGTTCCGCCGCCGAAGAAATGACCTCAGCGCCGGGGGCGAACATCCGGTCCAGGTGCCGCCCCACATACCAGTTGAGCAGCCGCGCCCCCAGCGAGCCTCCCCCGCCGGACTGGGAGCCGTACCACTGGCGCACCACTTCCTCCGGGTAAAGCAGGTCCACAGGGAACTCCACGAACACCGGCCCCGGCACCCCCTGCAGGGCCCGCCGGAACGCCTCGGCCACCACCGGTGCGGCCTGCCGGACGCGCCTCACCCGGGCCGCCCATTTCACATGGGGCCGGATCAGGGCGAACTGGTCTATGTCCTGCAGGGCTCCGCGCCCCTTGAGCAGATCAGGCGCGGCCCCGCCCAGCAGCACCAGGGGCGACTGGGCCAGTTGGGCGTTCTTCACGGCGGTGATGGAGTTGGTCAGGCCGGGGCCGGCGGTTACGGCGGCCACTCCCGGCAGCCCGGTGAGGCGGGCGGAGGCATCGGCGGCGAATACCGCGGTGGCCTCGTGGCGTACGTCGATCACCCGTATTCCCTCGGCCCGGCAGCCCACCAGGATCGGGGCGATGTGTCCCCCGCACAGGGTGAAGATGTATCCCACCCCCTGGGCCTTCAGGGTCCGCGCCACCACCTGTCCCGCATGTCCGCTCATTTTTTTCTCCTGTAAAACCAAAGACGCGCTATTTCGACCAGGAAAACCCCATGGTTGCTTTTTGCAGCTAAAACAGAACCTGCTTTCAGACCCAGCCTAGCAGGGATGCAGTGACAAGATAAGGGCCGGGTGGCATGGGAGTCTGCAACTATGGCTGTGCCGGGCAGACTCCCGGGAGTCACGGAGCTTTTGCCAACCTGTGCCTGGGCTTTGGGCTTGCCTTTTCCCTCCAGGCCCCTTAAAAATAAGGTTTATAGACGACCCCACAGGCTATGACGGGGAGGAGTATCCGGCCAGCCGGGCCGGCCGTGCGCCAAAGCGCGGCCAACAGCGAGCGGGAGATGGTGAAAGCCCCGCCGAAGGCCCCGGAGAAGATCACCCCCGAGCCGCTGCCCGAACGGGCTGGCGTTTTTGCACTAACTGGTAAAAGCGCCGCCCTGGTAGGCCCAGCCGGTTGGCTGCCGTTATCCAGCCCGGAGCAGGGTGCAACCGTACCCGCTCCCCGAGGCCGCCGTCCCGGGAGATGATTCCCCAAAGGCAGCGGCAAATCCGGGTGGTACCGCGAAAGACAGCCCCGGAGCCGAAAGGCTGCCGGTGGATATTCGCCCCGGCGTTCCAAAAACCGGCCAACGTAGAAACGGCCGGATGGAGCACCGGGGTTTTGTGTTTTTTCACCATAAGACAAAAACAAATCTTTACGCCGCACAGAGACAGGCAGGAGAGGCGATGAAATTCCAGGAAGTGCCCAGCCGTTATGACGGACCGAAGCTGGAGGAGGAAATGCTGGAGTATTGGCGGACCGGGGATATTTTCCACAAGACCCTGGCCATGAGCCAGGGCAGGCCGCTGTTTACCTTCAATGAGGGCCCCCCCACGGCCAACGGCCGGCCGGGCCTGCACCATGTGCTGGCGCGCACTTTCAAGGATATCTACCCGCGATACAAAACCATGCGGGGCTTTCATGTGCCCCGCAAGGCCGGCTGGGATACCCACGGCCTGCCGGTGGAGCATGAAATCGAAAAGGAGCTGGGGATATTCGACAAGAAGCGCATCGAGGAGGAGGTGGGCGTTGCGGAGTTCACCCGCCGCTGCCGGGAATCGGTGATGCGCTATATCGGCGACTGGGAGAAGATGACTGAGCGCATGGGGTTCTGGGTGGATCTCAAGGACGCCTACTACACCCTGGACAACGAGTTCATCGAGTCGGTTTGGTATCTGCTCAAGCACATCTGGGACGCCGGGCTGATCTACAAGGGCTACAAGGTGGTGCCTTACGACCCGCGCATCGGGGCCACCCTGAGCTCGCACGAGGTGGCCCAGGGCTACCGCGAGGTGGAGGACCCTTCGGTGACGGTGCGGTTCCGTCTGGCCGATGAGCCGGGAACATCGTTTCTGGTGTGGA
Organism: Deltaproteobacteria bacterium; assembly: GCA_029879595.1. GTDB lineage: Bacteria > SAR324 > SAR324 > SAR324 > JACQKK01 > JAOUPZ01. Next base: position 2,990 of record JAOUPZ010000360.1, read on the forward strand.
CCACCACCCCCTGGACACTGCCGGCCAACGTGGCCCTGGCCGTGCACCCGGAGGTGGACTATGTGTATGTGGAAAGCGCTGCTGAGGGAGCGGAGCCGGAGACGTTCATCCTGGCAGAGCCCCTGCTGGGTGCGGCCCTGCGTGATGCGCCGTACAAGGTGCTGCGCCGGGTCAAGGGCGCGGACCTGGTGGGCATGCGCTATCAGAGGCTGTTCGACTACATTCCTGCAGCGAGGATGAGGCGGGGAA
>JAOUPZ010000361.1 GCA_029879595.1 Deltaproteobacteria bacterium
TATGTTTTTTTGCGGGTGCTTCACCACCCTTTTCCGGTCCTGTCTGGGTATCTATTATAAACGTTCAAAGCCCTCCAGGCAGCCCAGATAGCTCAGATAGTCCCCCCCTTCAATCCGCGGGGCCGTTCCGGGGTCCCGGTTCAGCACATAAACCCATGCCCTGGCCACACCCGTGGCCGGCCCGCCCGGTTCCATCCGCACCGCGTGTTTTTCCCGGCGGTACTCATGCGGCCGGATGTCATTTTCTGTGCAACCTTCATACCTGTCCATGATATCCAGCACTTCGCCGGGGTGATAAAGGGCGTAAACATCGCCCAGAATTCCCGGATGGGAACCGGCTACGCTCAGGGCCGCCGGGTAGGAGCCCATGTCGTACAATACGCCTTCAAACCGGGCCCTTCCCAGATATTTTTCCCGCCGCTCCAAAAGCAGGGACAATTCATGCCCTGTCCCCCGTCGGAGGGTTCCATAACAGAATAAAAGCTGGCGGTGGCGGATCATCACTTGCTCCTGGGCTGCGGATGTTTTCACCTTTGAAAACAAGCGCCTCTTGCCGACTGAAAACCCATCCCGGATTGACCGGTCGACCTCTCCAGGGTAGAATGCAAAAAAAAGAAAAAAGGGCTCTTAAGAAGAAACCATTCAATCCAGCAGGCCAGAATATCGTCCCGGCTATTGAACGGAATGGATTCTTGATCTCTCAATCAGGTCAGCACAGGCGACCAGTCACCGACAGAGGCCAGTCCGGCCGGTTTCCATTATGGTTCAGGCACTCCGGAAGTCCATAATTTGTTCAATGTCAGGACGGGCCGCGAACAGGCACGGCCGCTCCGGCGGATACTAAATAATTACCCGAAGCTACCACATCCACGAAGGTCAGGTATTTCCCATGGATAGAAAAAATCAGCCGGCGATGGAACAAGGCCCCGCAGCGGTGCTGATCGTGGATGACGAGGAGGCCATTCGCCATATGCTGGTCCGCATCCTGGAGCCCAGGGGGTATGATATTTTCCAGGCCTGTGACGGCAAGGAAGCCTTTGACATGTGCAGGGTGATGGCCTTTGATCTGATAATCACCGATCTCAACATGCCAAACATGGACGGGTTGACCATGCTGGAGAACATCAGGAAGGAGAAGGTCGATTCCGCCTGCATCATCCTCACCGGCTACGGGGACCTGCCACAGGCCCTGTCCGCCAGGGACAGGTACAACATCTCCAACTTCCTGATAAAGCCCATTCAGAGCCTGGATCAGTTCCTGTTCGAGGTGGATTCTGCCCTGAGCCGCAGGATTCTGGAGCAGGAAAAGGCCCAGCTTCTCCAGACCCTGCAGGATGTCAACGCCGACCTTGAGGACAAGGTCAGGCAGCGTACCCGGGAACTGGAGGAAAAAAACCGGCAGATTGAGCAGGTATCCAATTTCCGGGGGGACATACTCAAGGTGCTGGGACATGAACTCCGCACTCCCCTGGCCATCCTGAACGGGTACCATCAACTGGGAGCCCAGGGAGCATTGCCCTTTGAGAGCGTGTCCGAGCAGGTGGGCGGGTCCATCGGCAGGCTGAGGGAAATTGTGGAAAAGTCCCTGCTGCACCTGCGCGACCCGGAAAACGCCGGCTTCCCCCTCGATCTTTCACCTGTCAGCCCGGCGGAAATCTGCCGGAATGTGATGGAACGTATAAAGCCCCTGATGGAAGCCCGGAACATAAAGCTGGAACTCAGGGAAGGGCCGCCAGACACAACGTGTACCTGGGACAGGGAGAAGGTGGAGGTGCTGGTGGAGGAACTGCTGATCAACGCGGTGCGGGCCACCCCGGATGGAAAGTCGGTGCTGCTTGAGATTGACCGCATTTCCGGGGATGTCCTGATCAGGGTCATCGACCAGGGGCATGGTGTCGCCGAGGCGGATATGGAGCGTATCTTCGAACCATTCGTCACCCTGGGCAAGGTCGAACACCACAGGAGCGGCATGCTCGACTACGGAGCGAAGGGCGTGGGAATCGGCCTTTCCACGGCCCGGTTGTGGGCCGAACTGCACCAGGGAACCCTCAATCTGCAACCAGGCCAGCCCGGCCAGGGCGCGGTGTTTATCTGCAGGCTGCCCATCCAGGCTCTGGATGTAACAACTGCCGGGGCCTTAGCCCCGAGTGCCGCCGACTCGGTTTGAAATCCCTGCTCATTATCTCCTGCCGCAGAGGGATTTTTCAGTGGTAAGGGCCTGATAAACGCCGTCTGCCAGCCGTCTGCATCCTTCTGTTTTAAGATAACAATAATTCTTATTGGACAGTCATGCCTGTTAAATTATATAATTATTATAAAGGCAGGAGGTGGCCGATGCCGCTGAAAAGGAGACATCTACTGTGAGAGGCGGTTTGTCCTGACCGGAAAGTCCGAAGGCGTTCTCCGCCGGCTGTTTTAATGATGCGGCACACAGGAGGAACCTGAACATGAAAGAGGTAGACCTTTTCCACTTCGCGGATGATCTCGGACCTGAGAAAATTCTTCATCTATACGATCCCCAAAGCAGACTCAAAGCAATTGTGGTGGTGGACAACGTGGCCCTGGGGCAATCCATCGGCGGGGTGCGCATGGCGCCGGACGTCAGCGTGGAGGAAGCCTTCCGGCTGGCCCGGGCCATGACGCTGAAGAACTCCAGCGCCGGACTTGATCACGGCGGAGGCAAGGCGGTGATATATGGAAACCCCCTCATGCCGCCGGGAGAAAAGAGAAGGCTCATCCAGGCGTTCGCCAGGGGTATCCGCGACCTGAAGGACTATGTGCCCGGCCCGGATATGGGCACCAACGAGCAGTGCATGGGCTGGATGCACGATGAGATAGGAAGGGCCATCGGCCTGCCCCGGGAGAGAGGGGGCATACCCCTGGACGAGATAGGGGCCACCGGCTGGGGACTGCTTCAGGCGGTGGAGGTGGGCAGCGAATTCGCGGGATTTTCCCTGAAGGGCGCGCGGGTGGTGGTGCAGGGCTTCGGTGCCGTGGGGGGACATGCGGCCCGGTTCCTTTCCGGCAAGGGCGCGGTCTTGGTGGGGGTGGCCAGCCTGGAGGGCGCGCTTTACAGCCCGGATGGACTGGACGTGGAGCGGCTGATCGAACTGCGGGATGCGGGACGGAGTCTGGGCGATTACGGAGGGCTGGAGTTGAAGCCGCCCCTGGCCGTGCTGGAATTTCCCTGCGATATCTGGATTCCGGCCGCCCGTCCGGACGTGG
>JAOUPZ010000362.1 GCA_029879595.1 Deltaproteobacteria bacterium
CTAAGCCCTTTAGGGCGGCTTTAGGGCGGACCACCCGGGAAAAGCCCGGCACGCCTATCCGGCGGCCCCCAGTGCGCTTTCATCATCGGAAAGCTCTTCGATCTGCCTGATATCGTAGGCGCAGCCAAAGGTGTCGCTCAGCAGCCTGCCGGCAATGGCCCGCGGATTGTCCACCAGCAGCCTGCCATCCACATTAAGCACCACGTTGTGCTTCAGGGCGGAAAAGTAGGAGTGGCGCGCCAGGGGGTCTCTCAGCAGAAGCGAGCCATCGAACTTGGATATGTAAACCAGCACCAGCCGGGGCACTCCCTGGAAGATGACCTCCTTGCGCTTGATGATGTCCAGGGCCTCGCGGAAGGGCATGGTAACCGGCAGCACCATGAAGGTGAGGCCCAGGCGGGACTGGGAGGCTATGCTTTCCAGTCGCTTGATGATGGCCGGGCCCTTCTCCGGCGGCAGGAACTGGAAGTCGGAGACCTGCATGCCCTCCAGCTGGTTGAGATTGTAATTATGCCGGAGCGTACGGGCGAAAAGCTTCAGCCCCGCCTCGATATTGCGCAGCTTGGGATACTCGTGGGAGTTGATGTCGTGCCCGATCAGGCAGCCGCGCAGGAAGTGCCGGGCGTGAAACCGCCGGGCCACCGCCCGGTCCAGATACATGCCCCACAGGCTTTCCCGGGACAGCCCCAGCACCTTGTTGACAAGCAGGTCCACCTTGACCAGATTCCTGCTGCGCCGCTCAGCCTCGGGCAGAAACACCTCGTTTATCAGCCGGTTGCGGGCGGGCATGAACTTTTGGCGGACCAGTTCCGGCAGCTCGGCCAGCTCCTTTTCCATCAGGGTTTTTCTCTGTTCCAGGGACTTTCTGGATAGGCGGAGCCTGTACAGGCGGGAGGTCATCCGCGCCGCCTCACGCCTCCTGGCGAAAAGCCTGCTGTAGGAGGCCCCCTCTCCGCGGGCCAGCCGCAGTGATTCGGCGGATTTTTTTGAACATTCCTCCAGCATTTGCGGGGCCTGCCTTAACCGCTCCTGCATTTCCCGGAATGTTTTCTCCGCCAGACGCAGCTGCCCGTCATCCACGGTCTCGCCGGTCAGGGCCGGTGCCGGGGGGTCCGCAGCCCCTGCTGCGACGGCCAGGGCCGCGTTTTCCAGGCTGAGCTTCTCCCTTTGTTCCAAAAGGCGTTCGCGCTTTACCCGGTCCTGCTCCCGGGCTTCCAGCAGCTTCAGCACCCGGGGGGCCATCTGGGAGGCCATGCGCGATATGTCCGCGTAGCGGCTGCTTAGCTTGTCCAGTTCCGCCAGGATATCTTCCACCCCCTGGGGGTTGGGCTGCGGCGCGGAGATCTCCAGCCGGTCCATGCTCCGGCGCACCAGCACCAGCAGCGAGGCGGCCACCTGGATATTCTTCCTGTTCTGGGCGTCCAGGCGCGCCTGCTGCTGCTCCAGGTCGCTTTCCAGGTTGCGCAGCTGAGTTTCCACCAGCCTGGCCCTGGGGCCCAGGTCGGCCGGGCTCTGTCCTTTCAGGGCCTGGACGGCACCCTCCAGCCTTTTCTTCCAGCCGGAGGCCAGCTCAAAGCCCCGGCCGGCCTCCCGGCCCTTCTGCCAGACCCGATGGTTTTCCAGCAGGCTTTTGAAAATCTGGGGGAATTTCAGCAGTTGCCTTTCCCATTCCCGGACGAACCCCTGGAAGCCCAGACTGCGTTCGCCGAAAAGTTTAAACAGGCGCTCCTCCTCCTGTCCGGCCAGCCTGTTCAGACGCTCCTCGCTTTTTCTGGGGTTCTCCGGGTCGGCCTTCAAAAGCTCGCCCGGCTCCAGGCCGGAGTTCTTCAGCATGGGGGCAATCCTTGCGGCCAGCTCCCTGTATTCCGCCGTAAGGGTCTGCATTTCCTGGCTCACCTTTTCCATGTCCTGGCTGAATCCCTCGTATCTTTTGCGGTAGGCGACCTCCTCCCGGTACAACAGCTGCCGGTAAACCTCTGAATCCCGTTCGCTGATGGCCTTGCTGGCCGCCTTCAGGTCCACCTTCTTCTTGGCCAGGGCCGCCCCGCTCTTTCTTATCTGCTCCCTCAGCTGCTCGGGCCCCGGTTCCCGGCCCGTTTCCTGGCGGGCCTTGTGTTCGGCCAGCGTCAGTTGTTCCTCCATGAATACGGAGAAATCGAAGTCCGCACCTTCATAAAGACTGCCGGCTTCGCCTTCCCCAAACAGTTCGGCGCAGGATATGGCGGGGTAGAAGAACTCCCGGTCGTTCTGCCCGCGGTCCTCCTCTGTGCCGAAGAACACCACGTCGGGGAACTCCCAGGGCTTGGGCAGGGCTCCGTAGGCTCCCCGCTTCAGCTCGGAAAGCCACTTGGCCAGCAGTCCGGCCGAACGGCAGTCCTCCACCCGGGAGAAAAAGGACCCGTCATCCACGCTCTGGTCAAAGTTGCGCTGGAACTCATGGTGGATGAATTGCCCCAGCACGTTCATCTCGTGATAGCAGGCCTCCAGGTCCTGCGCCGTGATGGTCTCGAAGGTGGCCAGCCGGTTATCGGCCAGTCGGTTGATATGGGCAGGTTGTATGACATGTCCGCCAGTCGGTAGCGGTGTTCCGGCTTGGCGGTCAGGATATCCGCCAGCAGGTCCACCAGGGCCTGAAAATGCTCCTCCAGGCGGGCCCGGGCGGCCTTGGGGTCGCGGAGGTCGCCCGCGCTGTCGCACAGGTAGAAGAACTTCTCCGGGTCCAGCAGTTCCTTGAGCCCCCACCTGCCCAGCAGCTTCAGGGTCTGCCCGGCCACCGGCCCCACCACGCCCACGGCCAGCCTGCGGGAATATATCTCCAGCTTTTTGCGCTGTTCAATCTCCCCCCGGATGCGTCCCCCGTAGAATGATTCCCTGATATGGACATGCAGCGGGTCCTCTGCCCCGGAGGACTTTCCCGGCACGATCAGGTGCTCGAAGCCCAGCTCAACCTCGGCGGGCTCCTCAGCCGGCGCTGACTTGCCTGCCGCCCGGGAGGGGGGGGGCTTCCGCTTGAGAACAATGGACTCTATCTGGGAAAAGGTGAGGCGGCTTTCTCTTTCCTTCATTACAAATGAAATGGACCCGGTCAGGCAATTTACCCTCAGCGCCTTCACTTCCTCCATGGGCACCCGCACCAGGTCCTGGCCGGGCGGCTTGTGTAAAAAGGCCTGGATGCCCTGAAAGTTGACCCAGCGGTATTCCAGATGCTCCTCTGAAAACAGG
>JAOUPZ010000070.1 GCA_029879595.1 Deltaproteobacteria bacterium
GGCCGGCCTGGGGAAAGGCAGCCCCGGGAGGCTTGATGGGGAGTCGGAAGACCGGCTGGCTGCGAAAATTGAATTTTGCTTTTGCTCCGGTGCCGGCATTTTTTTGAAAAAAATAAAAAGCGTGTTATCATGAAGGGCTAAAAAGAGACATTCGACCTTAATTAATGGCCAGGAATAATGTCTGAAGCCAGGAGGTATGGGCTCCGCGGAGAAATTTCCCGGCGGACGCCGAACCGGAGGGGCAAAAATATATTTTCCAGCGTTTGTTATCACAGGGTCCCCGTGCCATTTTCACCGCTTTTCTCGTCTGGTTCAGCCGCCGAAGCTGAAAAGCATATTTGGGAAAACGGGGGGAAAGGCCACCCCATTCTGCGGGCCGGGCGAAAAACCCTCAAGAAACACAATAAAAAACCGATAGTTTCACACAGAGTGCACCAACTATTGGCATGAACACCGGGACTTTCCGGCGGACAACCATGGTCAGGAAAACCAACAGGATGGGCAAGAGATATTCCGTAATTTTATGCTTTCTGGCGGGCCTGCTGCTTTCAGCGGTCCCGGCCCGGGCCCAGGTGGCGTCCCTGGATATGACGCTGGGCTCGCCGCGCTATTACAACACCGAGGTGCTGGGCGCGGCCAGCGCGGGATACCTGCCGGACAACCCGGCCGTGATGAGCTGGGTCAGCACTTCGCTGGTGGGCGGCGGAAGCATCAGCGGCGCCCGTGAATCGGTGAGCCACGGCTCCAGCCAGAAATACCAGGGCGGGCATTACGGATTCCGCTGGAACATGGGTGAACTGGTGCTGGGGTATGAGGCGATCAACTTCACCATCGGATTCGAAACGGCGCAGTTCAGCCACGACAAGCGCAACCTCACATTTTCCACCGCCCCCTATGAGTGGCTCTCGGTGGGCCTTTCCTATGCGGATACCGATCTGGTCGCCGATCTGGATACCGGAAAGACGGATTATCGTGAGCGCAGCCTGACCTATTCCACCTCCATGAAGTTCGGCGATTCCTTTTACCTGGGCCTGGGGATGTTCGACGACCGTTTCTCCAGCTACGATGGCACCGTCCACCAGGTGGCCGAGCGGGGAGGATCCATGGTCGGCCTGGCATATTTCGGCGGCGGCAAGCCCTTTTTACTGCATGTTGAATATTCCGCCATCAACAGGGGCGAATACGTCACCATAGACGACCAGCTTCTGGGCGGAGACTTTAGCCGCTCCATGTACACCCTGGAGGCCACCTACAACCTGTTCCTGTTCGGTTATTCCGGCTATACCCTCAAACGGCCCTCGCAGGATCTGGAAACCCGGGGATTCACCGCCAATGTGGGATACTACCAGGCCGGCGGGGTGGGGGTCAGCCTCCAGCGGGAGTTCAACGAGACCCGGGTGGTGGACCTGTTTGACAAGGAAGGAATTACCTCCATCACGCTGAGCTTCCAGTTTGGCGGGGAAACAAAACTGAGCCTCTAAGCTCCGTTATCCAGCCCTTTTTCTCTCATCCGGCCAGTCCGGGGGATGTTCTCACCGTTTGCGCCGGCGCTCCGGCGGATATATACCTGAACTCTGGGGGGAGTCAGTACTGCAAAGGTTATCGATAAGGCCGGAAAAATATTCGGCTCACTGAACCGGAAAACGGGATAACGGCCCGGCTTCCGCGTCCTGCCAAGGAGGTATCAGCCCCGCCATGCCCCGCACCGTCCAGTGGTATGTACGCACGGCCCTGGCCTGCCTTGTGCTGTCCATGTTCATCGGTGTGCTGCGCCAGTATGACCTGTGGCGGGGCGGCATCGGGTTCGGGCCCTATGTGCGGGTGGTGCATATCCATCTGGCGCTGATGGGGGGCGTGGTGCAGATGATCATGGGGGTGGCCATGTGGATGTTCCCCCAGGACCGGGAGCCCTCGCAGCGGCTGCCCTTTCGCGAAGGCCCGGCCTGGACGGCATATGCCCTGTTCAACGGGGGGCTGTTTGGCCGCTTCGCAGCCGAATACCTGCACCGTGGCGGTGCCGGGGATGTGTTCGGAGGACTGGCCGTTCTCACCGGCCTGATGCAGATCGCCGCCGTGGGGATAGTGGTCGTCAGCCTGTGGCGGCTGCGCGCGCACCGCCGGGAAAAACCGCCCCAGACTCCCTGAGGCCGGTTTCCCGGATGGGGGGGGTTATTTTTTTTCCTTCTCGGCCTGGGCGGCCCGGAGCATGGCCAGTTCACGCAGTTCCGCATAGGGCTTTTCCACGCCCAGCAGACGGATGGCCCAGCGCACCGGAACCATGTCGTGCTTGTCCGGGATGGGATGCCGGACGATGATCTTCTGTCCCGGCCGGAGGGTTTCGCCCCTGCTGAGGAGCCACAGCTTTGTTCCGTAGGGGTTGCCGGCGTGGTCCACCAGCAGCAGCGAGGCCTGGAGATGGCGGCGGGAATAGTTGCATTCGTTGGTAATGGACACCGTGGCCCAGTCATAGTTGCTCAGGTCCCCGGAGCGGTTGGTGAGGTTCACCACCGATACCCGCAGACAGTCATCCAGGAGCACCTCCTCACCGGGCAGGCTGCCCAGGGGAGCGAATTTTTCCTGTCCCGCCTGGGCCGGGCGGAGCGAGAGCAGCAGCAGGGTCATCATGAGCAGCGCCGTGAGGGCCAGCTTGAGCGAGGTGCTCCCGCTGCCGGAAAATTCTGCCGCCTGCGCCGCAGCCTGTGCCCCAGCCTGTACTGTGGCTTGTACTGTGGCTTGTACGGGCGCTTGTACAGGCGCTTGTACTGGCGTCTGCCTGGTGCGGTCGGGGGTGTGCGCTGCGGTCTGGTTATTGTGCGGGCGTGGTGTGTGTTCTGGCATGGCGTGTGTTTCCGGTCGGTTTTTCTGGTTTTCGGGTTTATCCTGCCGGGTCGGCCGGGCCTGCCGGCCGGTCCCGCCAAAAAAGTTATGCGGCAACTATGCCACCATGCCGCAGGCCGCCATGCCGCAGGCCGCCATGCCGCAGGCCGTCGGTGTCTTATGCCGGGGGGGGGCAAAAGCCAGCGGCACTAAAACCAGCGGCACTAAAACCAGCGGCACTTGCGCCTGGTCGCCGCAAAGGCGTATCAATCTATTAACAGAGTGAATCGGAAAGGCCCGCCGGAAGAAGTGCTTCCCGGCGGCGGGGCCGGACCGATGGAAAACCGCCAGCCGGAGAATTACCCCATGGGCAAAATCAGCCTGCTTCCCGATGCCCTGATCAACAAAATCGCCGCCGGAGAAGTGGTGGAACGTCCGGCGTCGGTGGTCAAGGAACTGGTGGAAAACTCCCTGGACTCCGGAGCGCGGCGGATTCAGATAAATATCGTCAACGGCGGCCGGGACCTCATCAGCGTACTGGACGACGGCCAGGGAATGGGCGAGGAGGACACCCGGCTGGCCGTGCTGCGCCATGCCACCAGCAAGATCAGCCGGGAGGAACATCTGGAGGCCATCGCCACCCTGGGATTCCGGGGGGAGGCCCTGGCCTCCATCGCCGCAGTATCCCGGTTCGAGCTGACATCCTGCCGGGACGAGCTGGAGGGGGGCTTTCGCCTGGTGCTGGAGGGAGGCCGGGAGATCTCCGCCGGGCGGGTGGGCTTCCCCCGGGGGACGAGGGTGGTGGTGGAGGAGCTGTTCCTCAACACCCCGGCCCGCCGGAAGTTTCTCCGGGCGGCCGCCACCGAGCTGCAGCATATCCAGCAGGCGGTCATCAACTCCGCCTTTGCCAATCCGGGGGTGGGATTCCGGCTGACCCACAACAACCGCACCCTGCAGGATCTGCCCCCGGCATCCGGCCTGGGGGAGCGGACCCTGCAACTGCTGGGGCCGGAGTTCGCGGCGGGACTGCTGGCCGTGTCCGGCGGTGAGGGGCTGCTTTCCTACGAGGGGCTGGTCAGCCGTCCTTCCTTCTCCCAGAGCAGCCGGCGCTGGCAGTACCTGTTTGTCAACGGGCGCCATGTGCGCAATCCGGGCATCCAGCACGCCATCGGCCATGCCTACCGGACCCTGCTGATGAAGGACCGCCATCCGGCCTATATCCTGATGCTGAACCTGCAGCCCTCGGAGGTGGATGTGAACGTGCATCCGGCCAAGACCGAGGTTCGGCTGCGCAATCCGCAGCTGGTGCACACTGTCCTTTCCCGCGATATCCACCGGCAGGTGATGGAATCCTCGCGCAGTGATTTTTCGGGCCGGGCGGTTTCCGCCGCGGAAGGCCGGGTTCTGGGCGATCTCCGGCAGGGTGATCTGGGGGTGGTCAGTTATGCCGGCGCGCAAGGCCGGGAGCAGGCCGGTGACACCGAGGGCGATCAGTCGGCGGCGGCGTCCTGGGGCGGGGTGCAGGATTCCCGTCTGCCCGCAACGCAAGGGCCGGAAAATTCCGCGCGGATATTCCGGGGCCGCTATTCGATTTCCGGCGATGCGGGAGAATATGCCGGGGAGCAGGCGGGAAGGCCGGAAGAAGAGCTGGCTGCTGCGCCGTCAGGCCGGGGCCCGGAAGCGGGGATGGCAGAGGGGATGACAGAGGGGATGACAGCGGGGATGGCGGCGGGGATGGCCGTCAACCCCCTGAGCGGCGGGGGCTTCCACTTTCAGCCCCTGGTGACGGGAGCGGGGCGGGAGACAGCCCTGCTGGATACCCGGACGGTGGTGCTGAGCCAGTTCCACAATACATATATTCTGGCCCAGCGCGGCGACACCCTGCTGCTGGTGGATCAGCACGCCGCCCATGAGAGGATACTGTTTGAGCAGTACCGCAGCCAGTTCTATGAGGGGCGGATGCTGACCGAGCCCTATCTGTTGCCTCCCACCCTGGAGCTGAGCGCCCAGAACGCCCTGCTGCTGGAGCAGTATCTGCCCCAGTGGAAAAAGATGGGCTTCGGCATAGAGCCCTTCGGGCGCAACACCTTCCGGCTGGAGCATGTGCCGGCCCTCATATCCGGCCGGAACGTAGAGGGGTTGATCATGGAGGTGCTGGACGAGCTGGCCCTGTTCGGAAAAAGCGGCCGCCTGGAGGAGGTATTCAACGAGATACTGGAGCGCACCGCCTGCCATAGCGCCATCCGGGCGGGCATGACACTTTCACGGGAAGAAATGGAGGCCCTGATGGGCCAGCTTTCCGGGTTGGAGATCAACCTGTACTGCCCCCACGGGCGCCCGGTCTGGGTGGACTTCCCTCTGGCGGAGCTGGAGCGGCGCTTCAAGCGTACCGTCTGAGGCGCAGGGCTGCCCCGGGTGTGGATTTACAACCAATTACGGACCTTTGCGAAAAGGAGATAGCAATTTGAAGGAAACCCTGAACGCCCTGGCGGGCGCAAAAGTGCTGGTGGTGGGCGATCTGATGCTGGACCGCTACCATTGGGGGCAGACCCGGCGGATTTCCCCGGAGGCCCCCGTGCCCGTGGTGAAGATCCGCCGTGAGGAAACCCGGCTGGGAGGAGCGGCCAACGTGGCCAACAACCTGGCAGCGCTGGGCTGCAAGGCCGCCCTGTGCGGGCTGGTGGGTGCTGATGCCGCCGCCGGCGAGATCAAAACCGCGCTGGAGCGGATGGGTCTGGACGCCTCGGGGCTGGTGGCCGACCCGACCCGCCCCACCAGCGTCAAGGTGCGCGTGATGGCGCAGAACCAGCAACTGCTGCGGCTGGACTGGGAAGAGGACCGGCCCGCCAGTTCCCAGGCTCGGGAAGGGCTGCTGGCCGCCCTGGAGCGCCTGCTGCCGGAATACGACGGAGTGATTGTCTCCGATTACGGCAAGGGGGTGGTCACCCCGGAGGTGCTGGCCCGGCTGGTGGCTTCGGGCAAGCCGGTGGTGGTTGACCCCAAGGGAAGCGATTACAGCCGCTACCGGGGGGTGACCTGCCTGACCCCCAACGAGCAGGAGGCCGCCGCCGCCACGGGCATCGTGCTGGACGGTTCTCCGGTGGCCGATGCCTCGGAGAAGGAGGGCGCCACCGTGGGACGGGGGCCGGCCCTGCGGAGCGATCCGGGGCAGGAGGAGGCGGTGCTGAACGCGGCCCGCATGCTCCTGAAGGTGGTGGAAAGCAAATTCGTCTGCATTACGCGGGGACCCCGGGGAGTGCTGGGGCTGAGCGCCGGGGGCGAGGCCAGCGTTCTGCCGGCCCGGGCCCGGGAGGTGTTCGATGTGACGGGCGCCGGGGATACCTTCATCAGTGTGCTGGGGGCCCTGCTGATAGCGGGCCGTGAGTTCGGGGAGAGCCTGGAGGCCGCCAACGCCGCCGCCGGGCTGGTGGTGGGCAAGCTGGGCACGGCCACCGTCACCCCGGCGGAACTGCTGGACCTGAGCGGCGGGTCGCGCAAGGTGTATGGCCTGGACGAGATCGGGCCCCTGGCGGCCCGGCTCCGCGAGGCGGGCCGGCGCATCGTGTTCACCAACGGCTGCTTCGACCTGCTGCACGCGGGCCATATCCAGTACCTCCAGGCCAGCCGGGAGCGGGGCGATCTTCTGGTGGTGGGGCTGAACTCCGACGAGTCGGTGAAGCGGCTCAAGGGGCCCTCCCGTCCTGTGATCGGCGAGGAGGACCGGGCCCATCTGCTGGCGGCGCTGGCCTGCGTGGACTATGTGGTGATCTTCGAGGAGGACACCCCGCTGCGGCTGATCGGCCAGGTGCGGCCCCATGTGCTGACCAAGGGTGCCGATTATACCGTGGAGGGGGTGGTGGGCCACGAAATGGTGGGGGAGTGGGGCGGCGTGGTGGAGCTGATCGAGCTCAAGGAGAACCGTTCCACCAGCGGCCTTATCGAAAAAATCGTCACCGGCTCAGGCCGGTAGCACCGGCCGCCGGCCCGTCAAATCCCATTGCATGCGCTCTTTGCCCCCGGTAGAATTTTTCGACCAGGTTATGATGGATTAAAACCAACCGCCTCCTATAAGATGTATTGTTTCAGGGGCGTGGAGATGCCCAGACAATTATTTCAGGCGCAGGGGGCCACGTCCCCTGTCGGATGTGTGGGGGCGGCGCCTCCATCATAGTCTTGCTTTTCAGACAGAGCCGAATATAACCCGGCGGAGCCGATATTCCCCTCAACCTTTTAATAAACCGGAGCAACATGGAGAGTCGTTGGCAGGACAGCCAGGCAGATGAGTATGTGAAGAAATACGCACAGCAGGGAGTGCCGGAGGAGCTGGCCCTGCGGGTGTACACCTCGCGCCTGATCGGCGCTGACGATTCGCTGGTGCTGCACGGCGGGGGCAATACCTCGGTCAAGGGCCGGGCCCGGGACCCCCTGGGAGCCGAGGTGGATGTGCTGTACGTCAAGGGTTCCGGCTGGGACCTGGCCACCATCGAGCCCCAGGGCTTTCCGGCGGTGCGGCTGGAGCCCCTCCTGGGGCTGCGGCAGGTGGCCGGGATGAGCGACGAGGAGATGGTGAACGTCCTGCGCACCAACCTGCTGGACGCCTCCGCGCCCAACCCCTCGGTGGAGGCGCTGCTGCACGCTTTTCTGCCCCACCGCTTTGTGGACCACACCCACGCCGACGCCATCCTGGCCCTGGTGGATCAGCCGGACCCGGAGGCCCGCTGCCGGGAGGCCTTCGGTGACAGGCTGGCCGTACTGGAGTTCGTGTTTCCCGGCTTTCCCCTGGCGGGACGGACCATGGAAGCCTTCGAGCGCAACCCGGAGGTGGAGGGCATAGTGCTGCTCAAGCACGGGCTGTTCACCTTTGGTGATACCGCCCGGGAAAGCTACGAGCGGATGATCCGCCATGTGGCCCGGGCCGCGGAGGCCCTGCAGGCCGGCGGGCGGGATACCTCGCCGAAAAAGGTGTTCGCCCGGGCCAGTGGGCCAGCCCTGCACGAGCCCGGCCCGGACGAGCTGGCCTGCGTGGCCCAGGTGCTGCGGGGGGCGCTGGCCACCAGGAATAATAACGCGGCCGGCGGCTGGAACAGGATGGTGCTGCACCACAGGACCAGCGAGGCCATCCGGGGCTTTGTGGATGGCGGGCAGCTGGCCGATTACTCCCGGCGGGGCGTGGTCACTCCGGATCACATCATCCGCACCAAGAACCTGCCCCTGCTTTTGCCGCCGCTGCCGGACAGCCTGGACGGGCCCGCCCTGGAGAAGTTCGCCGCCGGGGTCCGTGAGGGGGTGGCCGGGTATGCGCGGGACTATGAGAGCTACTTCCAGGCCGGGGTGAAGCACAGCCAGGCCAAGGGTTCCCGGGTGGAATACCGGATGCTGGACCCCCTGCCCCGGGTGCTGCTGCTGCCCGGAGCGGGGGTGTTCACGGCCGCCCGGGACGAAAAGAGCGCCCGCATCGCCGGGGACCTCTACGAGCACACCGTGTCCATCATCGCCGGGGCCGAGGCCCTGGGGAAGTACACTCCCCTGGAACCGGTGGAGCTGTTCGAGATGGAATACTGGTCGCTGGAGCAGGCCAAGCTGGGCAAGTCCTCGCCCCCGCCCCTGGCGGGGCATGTGGTGCTGGTCACCGGGGCGGCTTCGGGCATCGGCAAGGCCACGGCCCGGGCCTTTGCGGCCCGGGGGGCGCATCTGGCGCTGCTGGACATGAACGGGGAACTGCTGGAGCAGACCGCGGCGGAGTTGCGCGCCGCCAAGGGACTGAACAACTCCGTGCTGGCCCTGGCCTGCGATGTCACCAGCCGGGCGGATGTGGCCCGGGCCTTCCGGGATGTGTCCTTGCGCTTCGGGGGGGTGGATATCGTGGTTTCCAACGCCGGGCGGGTCTGGCAGGGCACCATGGCCGATGTGGACGAGGCGGCCCTGCGGGAAAGCTTCGAGTTGAATTTCTTCGCCCATCAGCATCTGGCGGCCGAGGCCGTGCGGGTGTTCCGGCGGCAGGGCACCGGGGGGCAGCTGCTGTTCAACGCCTCCAAGTCGGCCTTCAACCCGGGGCCGGACATGGGGCCCTACACCCTGGCCAAGGCCGCCGTGGTGGCCCTGATGAAGCAATACGCCGTGGAGCAGGGGGGCGCGGGGGTGCGCAGCAACGCCATCAACGCCGACCGTATTCCCACCGCGCTGTTTGGCGAGGGGGTGCTGGAGCAGCGCGCCGCCAAGCGTGGCGTGAGCGTGGAGGAGTACCTGTCGGGCAATCTGCTGGGGCGCATGGTCCGCGCCGAGGATGTGGCCGAGGCCTTTGTGATGCTGGCCCTCTCCGAGCGCACCACGGGCACGGTGCTGCCCGTGGATGGCGGGAACATCGCCGCCGCGCCGCGCTGATACTGCATGGCTGATACTGCATGGCTGATACTGCATGGCTGATACTGCATGGCTGATACTGCATGGCTGATACTGCATGGCTGATACTGCATGGCAGGGAAGGCTTAAGCTCCGGTATTGAAAGGGGATTCCGGGGAATGTCCCAGCGGTTTATTGCCGCGAATGGCATACCATCTGCATGCAGGTCCAATGCCCTGTAATTGGCAGGATTTTCGCCGTCTTTCAGGAGACCATGGATGGTTTCACGGCCGCCGGGCAAAAGCGGCTGGACGGCAGGAAACTCCTATCCCGCGTTGATTAAGTTAAAACCCTTCCGGACCAGCGATGGTCCGGAAGGGTTTTTTTTGCGGGCGATTACTGGAGTGCAATTACTGGATTGCGGTTACTGGATGAAGCTGGGCAGGTTGTGCAAGGTGTCCGGGTAAACCCCATCAAAACTCACCCCGGCATTTTCATCTCCCATATAGAGAATGGCCGGGCCGCCATCATGCACGAAGCCCAGCGTATATATATCTCCCATCCAGGCTCCACCCACATAAATACCCAGGACCATGGTGGAGGCTGTCACCGAGTCGGCCAGACCGGGTGGTGGAGGCGTTATTGCACCGGTTCCATCCGACCAGCCTCTGGGCATGGCCACCTGTCCGGTTTTCGACCAGCTGACGTTATAGATGGCATATACGCCGGTCTTGGTTACGCAGCCTGAATCGGAAAACTCAGTTTCCACCCGAGCTCCCATTACGCTGCCAAAGGTGGTTTCGGCCACCACATACACAGCATCCCTGGGATAGCAGGCTGAGGCCCACTGTGTGCCGGTGATTGGGAAAAAACCCTTGGTGGAGTTAAACTCTGTGACAAACTGATCTGTTGAGGCCATTATATTGAGCGCTGTCGGCAGGGCCCCTTCCGGCGCGGTGCTTCTGTCGCCGAAAAATATTTTCGCCGGAGCGGTGCGGTCATCCACGAATGCTATGGTCTGGTCCGAGCTTCCGTCCGGGAAGACAAACTTGATGATGGAGGCGGTTACCGTGGCTCCCAGGCCCAGGGGGTCGCCGCCCCCCGCCCAGCCCACGTCCACGGTGCCGGTCAGTCCCACCTTCTGAGCATTCCCATGATGAACGGGGCCCTTGGTTGCATCGGGTGAATACAGATTGGAGCAGGTCATGTTGACATAATTGAACTCCAGGAAGCTGGCCGAGTCGTCCGGACGTACTTTCAGGCCCTGAAGCTGATATTCACCCGGTGCGCCGGGATGCTCATAACAGGGGGTTTCCCAGTATTTGCCCCGGATATCGAACTCGCCCAGTGCCGAGCTTACCAGGGGCGGCAGCAGCGGTTCTGAACTGGCGTCCTTTTTTTCGGCCTCTCCGCCACAGGCGTATAAGAAAGCCACGCTCAACAGGGCCGCCAACACCAGTGCGAATTTATATAATACGTTCATTTTGTGTTCCTCCTTTCAGGAGATCCGGGCATTCGGAATCCAGTGCCGGAACAGCCGGATATTAGAAAAAAAATGAAAGGTGTTCTTCCGGGTCAGGGCTGATAATCCCTGGCAGTCCGGATCCCATTCCGGCCCCATTCCAGCGGACACCTTCCTGTTCAACCACCCTTTCCCAGGGTTTTCTTGAGGTAGTCAACTATCTCCTGCAAGGGTGTTCCTGGGCCGAACAACTCTCCTACGCCCCGCTTTTTCAACTCCTCCACATCAGCGTCGGGAATGATTCCCCCTCCCACGAGCAGCACATCGTCCACGCCGCTCTCCTTCATCTGATTCAGGACCTCGGTGAACTGGGTCATGTGCGAGCCGGAAAGAACGCTTAGCCCGATGGCGTCCACATCCTCCTGCAGGGCGGCCTGCACGATGCTCTCCGGGGTCTGGCGCAAGCCTGTGTAAATAACCTCGAACCCGGCGTCCCGCAGAGCCGCGGCGATGACGTGGATGCCCCGGTCATGCCCGTCCAGGCCTGGTTTGGCCAGCAGTATCCGCCAGGGCCGTTGCGTTGTGGGCCTGTCTTTTTGAACGGGCAGTGCGTTCATTGTATGTGCCTTGTCGCCAAATATTTTTCGGGTATATGAAGTGCTTTCATGCCCTCCGTTTTCTGATATGAATTCTATCATGAAAACATAAAGGTGTCATGTACTTATCCGGTTTTACCCAACCGGTGTTTGACGCCTTCCGGGAACAGTGTTTAATATTAGCGGGCGGAAGGCGCCGCGTCCCGCCCCGGCCCCCACAGGGCCTGCCGCCGGCAGACTGCCGGCGATTTCGGACAGGAAAACACAGTCTGATAACACTGTCTGATAACACAGTCTGATAACACAGTCTGGTTATATG
>JAOUPZ010000363.1 GCA_029879595.1 Deltaproteobacteria bacterium
CATTCTGATCACTACCTGGTTGGTGCGATTGTCTTCCGCCACCAGGATAAGGCTCTTGGCGGCTTCCGCTTCACCCGCGGTGGGAGCTTTTTTTAATGCTGACGGTAATTCTAACGGACTCCTGCTCAATTTTCGCTAGGCATAATCCTTTGCTTTGCAATAGAAGTATGATTGAGGTGTA
The DNA here is from genome assembly GCA_029879595.1 of Deltaproteobacteria bacterium. Taxonomy (GTDB): domain Bacteria; phylum SAR324; class SAR324; order SAR324; family JACQKK01; genus JAOUPZ01. Next base: position 182 of record JAOUPZ010000363.1, read on the forward strand.
TTTCTAAATTGCCATTGGCGACCATTGCCTGCCCTGCCGGAAAGAAAAACTGTGGGCAAATGGTTCATTTGCCTGGAGATGGGCCTCCCTTTTGGTAAAAGACTTTTCGCCTGGGCTCTTCCCCCGAGATTGAAAATAAAATAAAAGGGTTGTTTGTTATTCTTTTTTTATTAACATATTTTATTAGGCGTGAGCATCCAAGTTAATCGTGGCAAATGTTATGGATTATGTAGAAAGATGGATTCTGTAAAAGCAGGTTGATTCCCTCTGGGCACTCGAAGCATTACCGCTTACCCCCGGCATAAGGATCAAGGTGCGGGGGTTCAAATCAACTTGCTGTGCAGGCCAATCACAGATTTATATACAAAAGTTGGTCCTTCTAAGCCGGGCTGAGGGTTGAGACTGGAAAAGCAGCGCCAAAGAAAACCAATAAGAGGTACGTACGCTTTGAAGGCAGGATTTCTCTTAAATGACCGGGAATATGGTACAGAAAAAGGCTTGGTGTAATGGTGGGCTCGGTTTTACTGATTGAGGATGTTCGATTTACGCGGGCCTTGACCCGGCGGATGATAAGCGATTTTGTCCATGGCGAGGTCCACGAGGCGGCCGATGTGTCCGAGGCCATGGAGATACTCCGTCTGGTAAAGGATATCGAGATCATCGTCACTGATATTTCCATGCCTGGAATGAACGGCCTGGAATTCCTGAAGCTGATCCGTACCGGCAAAACCACCACTGATCCCAATATTCCATTTTTCATCATTTCCGGAGCTGTCACCGAACCTGTCCGCCGGGCGTTGGAACAGCTGGATGTGACTGCGATTCTGAATAAACCGGCACACAGGGAAGACCTGGAAAACGAGTTTGACAAAATAAGCCAGGCTTCAGTCTCCCAGGTAAACCCCGCCCGGTATCAGGGTGTGAAAATTGAGGGCCTGCTGGATGACAAAACGCAGGAAGCCCCTCAGCAAACAGCCCGGTTTGATGGTTTTGACGAGCGCCTCAGGTTTCTGGAAACAGTGCCTGACCTGGAAGGGTTGGATACCAAGGATAGAAAACGGTTGGCGGAGCTGGCCGAGTTGCTTCACTTTGCAGAAGACACCGAAATCGAACCTTCGGTGTTTGCCAGCAACCGGTTGCTGATAATAGCCCAGGGTGAGGCCGAGGTGCTGAGAAGCACCCATGCCACAGCCAGTGAAACCATCGCGCACAGGATCGACCTTTTGGAGGCCGGTAATCTTTTGGGCATTACCGCCTTCATGTCCTTGCCGGGTGAGGCGGAACACTCACAGATAAGAACCACCAGGCCAACTGATGTGCTGGCCTTTGATTTTTCCAAGGCGGATAATGATCCCGAACTGGGGAGCCTGCTGGAGCACCTGAAGCTGTCCATAGGGCGCACCCTGGCCCACCGCCTGACCCAAAGCGATGCCGCCATAGCAGAAAACCTGGCCCACCGCCTGGCCGAAGCCAAGATTAAGCGCACTGCGGGCGGATTTGTCATCATGAAGGTCAGCGCCTTGGCCATATTCACCCTGACCATGCGGTTTTTGCCTGATCTGGATTTCAAGGGGCCTGACCGCACCCTGGCCTCCATTGTCATGACTCTGGTGGCGTTTTTCCCCTTCCTGATAACCGTAAGGAACGGTCCGTTCCGGTTCTCTGATCTGGGCCTGACCTTTAAGGGAGCCCGGGCCGCCATTGCTGAAGCGCTTTTGTTTTCTTCGGTGTTTCTGGCCCTGCTGATTTTGCTGAAGTTCCTCGCCATTTCCATCTTGCCCGGTCATCAGGGCGGCCAGATATTCGAGTATTCCTCCTCGTTTATTAAAACGGGGCCGCAAGGTGAGCTGGATATGATGTATTACGCTCTGAACATCGGCCTGTTTGCCCTGTTTGTGCCCATACAGGAAGTCATCGTGCGTTGTGGGCTGCAGTCTTTGATTCGCGAGTTCCTTTACGGGTCAGACCGCTATCGCACATTTGTATCCATCTGGGTTTCCAATCTCATGTTTGCCGCTTCCAACACGCACCTGAATGTGGGTTTCGCCATAGCAGTGTTTATTGGCGGGCTGTTCTGGGGATGGTTGTTCAGCCGCCGCAGGTCCATCGTGGGGGTATCCCTATCCCATATCATAGTCGGAGGAATGTCCCTGTTTGCCCTGGGGCTGGAAAACTTCATCTAGCGATTTTCCCATAAGGGGTTTAAGCCGGAAGGCAGAAATTTGCTCCGAATATGAAAGGGCCAGGATATATCTCATGGAAAGAATCAACAGATTGCACCGCCACGAAAATTTTTCCCGAGGAGATGCCGCTCCATGAAAAACCAGGAAAATCCACAGCTGGACCTCAGCTACCTGGCCAGCATTGTGGGACAGGATAATACGGAAGGTATTTTTTCCCTGCTAAAAATCTTCATTGAAGATTTCACGGAAATTTCCGAACAACTGGGCCAGGCTGTCATGGAGAAGAATCCGGATACTGTCAAACGCCAGGCGCATGCAGCCAAGGGGGCAGCCATGAGCGCAGGTGCCGGGGGTCTCGCTGAATTACTGAAAAAGATGGAGGCTGAGTCCCTTTTGGGTAGCTGGGAGGACCTGGAGGACTTAATGGTCCGGGTGAAAGCGGAGTTTTCGGCGGTTATCACCTATTACCGGGAAAACGCCCCGGAGAGTTGCCCCTTGTAGTCCGCCAACGGCCCTCAGATGGAGATGGAGCCCTCGCGGAAATCAGTGACGCGGCAATGAGCGTTCACCAGCACCGGGCGGCCTTGCCGGGAAAGCTCCCGGGCCCGCTCCAGCGCCGGGCCTGCCTGCTCCCCGCTGGTTACCAGCAGTCCCTCGCCCCCCAGCCCGCGGGCGGCCTCGTGGTAATCGGTGCGGCTCAGTGCGGTGCCCACATCATCCCCCAGCACCTTGACCTGGTCCCGGGCGATCTGCCGCCAGGAGGCATCGTTGCCCACCACGGCGGCCACCCCCAGGCCATGACGGGCGAAGGTGTCAATCTCGGCCAGGCTGTAGCCCAGCGAGCCG
>JAOUPZ010000364.1 GCA_029879595.1 Deltaproteobacteria bacterium
CATTATTAGCAACACAAGCAAAGAACACCGGGAAGAACTCCGCCCAGGCGGAGATCTCTGCCCGTCCCAGCCGCAAGCAGAAAACCGGACTGGGAAGCCCCTGCCGGGAGGCTATTCCTATCGGGGAAGGATTCCGGCGAATTCCTGCGACAGCACCTCCACGGCCCGGGGCGCGTCCTCCTTTGTGCAGTAAACGCTCTCGATGGTGAAAAGCTGGTTGTAGCGCTCCAGCAGTCCGGATGCCTTGTGCAGAGGGGTCAGCAGATCACGCGCCAGCAGCCTTGAGCAGACCTGTATGGGCAGGGCCGCGCCGTCGTTTCCCTCCCCGGATACCGCATCCAGATTGGAAAAACGCCGGGAGGTGCTGATATGAATGGGCTCAATGCCGGCCTTTTCCAGTGCCTGAAGCACCCGTGCCGCCAGGCCGGGGTCCGGTGTTTTGCTGCCGGGGGATTCCAATGCCTGCAATTGTTCTATTTTGAGCAGCCGGGTCACGGGACGGCGGTGGAATATCCGTCCGGACCAGGGCTTTTGCCGGGCCTTGTGCAAAAGAGCCAGCACCTGTTCCTCCCGTGTCTCCAGGTATTCCTCCAGTGAACCGGAAATCGGCGAGGGAATTTCTCCCTGCCTGACCGCCTGCAAAAGATAGTGCTCAAAGGGGATGACCGTTTTATGCAGGTACACCTGCATGGCCATGTGAAAACGGGCCATCAGAAAGTTCTCATAGGTAAACAGGGCGTTCTGATCCAGTACCATGCCCCATCCGCCCTTCTGCAGACGGCAGGACAGAGACTGCATCAACCGGGGCAGGTCGAACAGACCATAGGCCACCCCGGCGAAATGGGCGTCGCGGCGCAGATAGTCCATCCGGTCCGCGTCTATCTCTCCGCTGATGATCTGGCGCAGCAGGGGGTAGATGTTTCGCTCGGGATTATCCGGCGGAGCCAGCCGGGGGCCGGGGGATATATTCTGGTCTATCAGGGCGCAGATATCCCGGGCTTCCTCCTCATTCAGCAGCGGGGAACCGCCGCCGGCCAGTGAGCCTGTCACCGCAACGGATATGTCCTCATGGGTGGCCCGTCCTGGTGGCGGTGGAGTTCTGTACCAGCCCAGGGGCAGGGGCAGGGTGTCGCGCTCAGGCAGCAGTTTTTCGAAGGAATGGGAAAACGGCGGGTGCCCCACGTCATGCAGCAGACCCGCCAGTCGGACTATGGACCTGAAGTACTCCAGTTCCTCCTGGGAAAAGGCGCTTTCGGAAAGCTCCGGGGTATTGGCGGAGATTTCGTCGAATATCAGGCCGGCCAGATGCATCACTCCCAGGGAGTGGCTGAACCGGGTGTGGGTAGCCCCGGGATATACCAGGGAAGCGAATCCCAACTGGGTGATATACCGCAGGCGCTGCACATAAGGGTGATCGATGATCCGGCGTTCCTTTTCGCTGAAGGGCACCGACCCGTGCAGGGGGCAGCGGACCTCGAATGGCTGGATGCTTCTGGAATGCATAAACCTGTTATTCCTGTTGTGTCGTCTGTCTGCGGCCCGGCCCGCCCGAGACCTCATTTGAGGGTGGCGGTTCCACATTGACATAAACTCCGGTCCGGAACAAAATCTACTGTTGCGGGCCTGAATGGTGCCCTGGTCCCGATAAACAGTTTCAGCTTACCCTAAACCACATTCAAAGCCATTTGCACCAGGCCGAATTGGAAAAACCTCAAACCGGGAATCTATACAACTCATGAAAATCGAGATCGAATACTGCGTGGTTTGAAATTTTCGTCCAGAAGCGGTCCGGGTGGCCGCTGAGATAATAGAGGCCCTGGGAAGTGAACCTGTTCTGGTAGACGGCGGTGCGGGGATTTTCGAGGTCAGGATTGACGGAAAGGTCGTTTTCAGCAAACGCGAGACGGGCCGGTTCCCCGAGCCGGGCGAGATGGCGCGGCTGCTGGGTTGATGTGCCAGGGGAGCCCTCATGCGGCCTGTGTGCTCAGGGCATTCCGGAGGGGAAATTTAACTTCCCAATGCCGGGCGAAGTGTGTTAAACAAAACAATTACTTAATGACGGACTTGTTCCGACATTACAAAAATGCCGGGAACAACCGGCGAACCCTCAGGAAATCGAAAAAACTCTTCAGGGTGACGACGGCCAAGGAGAAAACTGCAGATGGTCATTCACGAGAAAACACCTGATACCACCGGAAGCGGTCGGTATGATCTGAACACCACCCGCTACATTCCGGTCGCGGGAGGGTCACGGTCCAGACTCCCCATAGAGGATGCCAGTGATATAATGCGCTACCATGGGTTTGTCGGCATAGATGAGGGGCTTACCGAATCCATTTTCCGCATGGCGGTGCTTTATAATTTCATCGGCGGACGCCCGGAACTGCTGCCCGGGCAGGAAGGCAGCTTCACCGAGCTGATCCTCAACGTCACCCTGGGGCGCCTGGAAGCCAAGGCCCAGGCTGAGGGCGTTACCGAGGTCAATGAGTACGGCGAGGAAGATGAGGAGAGCATGGAGGAGTAATAAGCCCTCCCCCCTGCCTCAGACGGCACTCTCCCCTGGCCGCCTGTTTAGGATCCTTCGGGAACCTTGTTCACAGGCGGCTTAGACAATCCCGGGCCGGGCACTGTCTTCAGGACCGGAAGGCCGGCCAGCCGGTTCAGTGATTTCACCGCCCTGGATGGTCTGCAGAAGATCCAGCATTGTCAGCCGTTCCCGGCCCTTGCTGGGAAGTTGCCCCTCGTCCTTCCAGCGGCGCACGGTGCGCTCGGAAATTCCCAGGATATCCCCCAGTTCCTTGTTTGATAAATGGCGGAACAGGCTCCGCAGGGCGCCCTGCAGTTCCCGGTCCCCCTCTACGTCAAGACAGACTGTTCCCACGCGTATTCTCATGATTCTCCCTGGATGGAATTAAAGCGGTCCTGCTAATGACCATTGCCGGGGGGCTGTCCCCGAATCCCTGCCACGGACTGGGTGATCTCCCATACCCGCAAGCAAGGGCTGATCCCTGACAGGCCGTGAATATGCTTTTCCTGCAAAGACCAAGACATCCTGCCAGTTCCTCTCTGGTCTCCACAGGGGGCTTTCTTCTCCTGACCACCGGAGCCTGTTTCATTTTAATTTGGGTTCAGTTCCAATCTCCGGAGCTTCAGTCCGGAAAGCAGCAAGATATGGCTACAAATGTACACTAATTTATGCAAAC
>JAOUPZ010000365.1 GCA_029879595.1 Deltaproteobacteria bacterium
TCCGCCAGTTTTTCCGGAACGGGGCTGGGCGCACTCAGGCTGCTATCGAGTGTGACGCGTACGGGGGCGGAAGACATGCTGCCTCCGCCGGGCAAAATGGCCGTGGCCACCAGGTCGTAGATATCATCGACCGGCAGGGCGAGGGGGGCCAGACGAAAAGCACCGCCTGCCGCCTGCGCGATTTGAGTATCTTTGGCGTCATTGGTGTAGCCAAGAACAAAGCCTTTTGGTTTGAGAGTGTTGAGCTGAAGGAGCTTTTCAAAAATGGCGTCGCGCCTCAGAAGCACCTGGGCCGGCGTCCCTTCCAGCAGGGGATCGAGCTCAAGGCGAAGGGCCTCAATTTCAGAATAATCCTTTTCGGTTTCTTCGATGATGGCGCCCAGATTTTCCGAGACTTCCTTGATTTCGGAGAGCTTGCTTGAGAGTTCGGCGCTGCTTGTTGAAGCACTTTCTTTGAACCAGTCTTCCAAATCCTTGATCAGAATTTCACTTTCACGGAGCACAGCCGGAAAGGCTGTGATGCCCACGGCGCGGGAGCTGACCGGCATGATACCGCTGATATCCAGAGTGCTCACAATCCAGTAGGGTTGTGGGTCGGTGATGATCACGGACTCCTGGAGTTTTGCGATCGAACAGTCGCCGCCACTCAGCGGACTTGTGTAAAAACGGTTCATCTCTTCTCCGTCCCAACATCCATCGCCATCGGTATCCGGGCTGGCGGGGTTGGTGCCAATGTAACATTCACTGCGATCAGAAAGTCCGTCGCCATCAGAGTCGGCGGCGGTGGGATGAGCCAGTTTGCAGGCATCGTCTTCGGGCAACTTGATTTCCACCTCGATAATTTCCTGCAGGGGTTCTTCGAGTGCCTCCACATTTTCCTCCTCAATGATCTCAATGATTTCTTCGGTGATTGGCTCGGGCGCCGCCTCATGAAAAATGGGTGTCGGCTCTGTGGCTGGCGGTGTCTCTGCAGGTGGTGTTTCAGCAGGTGGTGTTTCAGCAGGTGGCTCCTCTACAGGAGGTTCTTCAACGGGTGGTTCCACTACAGGAGGCTCCTCTATCGGAGGTTCTTCCACGGGAGGTTCTTCCACGGGAGGTTCCTCAGCTGGTGGTTCCTCAGCTGGTGGCTCACTTGGTGGAGGGGTACTGCTTCCTCCCCCTCCCCCACCTCCTCCACCGCTTGGCGGGGTGTAGATTTGGCAGGTGCTGGAACAGGTTCCGTTGTTGCGCGGCAGACAATATCCGTCGCCGATACCGGCACAATCGGAATGTGTAAGACAGCTTGTATTGTTACTGCAATGAAAACCGTCGTCGCACTGCTCGCCCCATTCCACGATGCCGTTTCCGCAATAACTTTCCAAATTCGGCAGGCCGGTGGCCAGATTGAAGCTGGCGGAACTGCTGATATCTGCTTCCAGACCATCTGTAAAAGCACCATTCACCTGAAAGCTTCCGGAGCTGGCGGTGCTTCCGCCTCCGTTAAACTGACTCACATCAATCTGAAAACTGGCACTGGAGGCAGCTAAAACCGGCTCCAAAATCAGGAGGCTAAAAAGTAGGGCGGCGAGAATTTTTTTGCTTAGTATTTTTGTTTTCATTTTCCTTATAGGAAATCTTTATATTTTAGCATAAATAAGCCAAAAAATCCAGTTAGGGGGCTTGCCAGAAGCAGGGGAATATTACCTAGCCTCGATTTAAGAAATTGGCCGATAAAAGCCATTAGTGCATCAAAATTCGATTTTTTTCTTGCAAAATTTAAAAAATGGTGTAAAGTATTGTACTGCCTGACATAATTTTTAATTTTGAATCATGTCTCCAAATAAGTTGCGTGGAATTGATACTTCGGAAGCTCCTTCCGGCTTGCTGAACCGGTTGGCCCGAAGAGGGCGAATAGCGGTTTTGGGCTTGGTTTTGACTGCCCCTGCCTGTGGTGGGGATGAGTTTGAGACGGTTATGCCGGATGCTGGTGCAGATGCCGCGGCTATGGATGGGGATGGGGGAGTGATGGATACAGATGGTGCTATAATGCTGGATGATGGTGGGCGCAGAGTTATTGTGGATAATAAGCCGGATGGAACGAATGATCCTGACGCGGTGCTTAATCTAAATGATGGTGGGGTGGATCCGAAAGCGGATGCAAATGGTTCCTGTGAGGGTCTTACGGTGGATGGAATGATGAAGTTTGAACTCGATCCCGGCATGATCGGCGAGGGCAAGGTTGATTTGGAGGCTACAAATCCGGATGCTATATATAATGGTTTTGGCCTTCGGATTCCGAATGGAAACATTCTTAAAACGCCTGTGCCGGCCGTCTACGTTATGCAAAGAGGTCTTACAGATAACGCGCCCCTGGGTACCAACCAGGTGGGTGACCTTAATGACGTAAGGGCACTGGTCGTGGACGCCGCGAACCAAAGAATCCCGGATGCCAATGGTAACTGTGTTCCCCATGAACTCGAGTTGGATGAAGTCGCGATGCAGGATTCTAACAAGCGCCCTGTCTTTGTGGCCCCTGTTCACGGAACGCTGTATTCGATTGATAATGGTATTTATAATCCGCCCGGAGTGGCTCATAGCTCAGTCCTTACTCCTGCCGGAATGGAAGGAAAGCTCTCACATTTGGGGCAGTATATGCTGGTTAACACGCTGCCCAAGGAGCAGGTTAAGGCCAGTGCGGATCTGCAGGGTTTTGTGACGGTGGACCTTTCCGGTACTACTGACGAAGGGGATGGTTCAGCTTTTGTGATGAATAATTTACTGTTCTCTGTGGATGGCCACACTTTTGCCAGAGACAGTGTTCAGCCTCATATTTACAAAAGCACCACCCCACTTCCCTGGGGATTGCAGACTCTTACTTACAGGGTTACAGGGCTTGTAAATAGCCTTGATAACTACCCTGGCGACGTTACCATGGCTCAAATCAGTGTAAACGTGGTTGATCCTTGTGCCGGAAATAACTGCAGTGGTCATGGAACCTGCAGTGAGGGCGTGTGTGAATGTGCGCAGGGGTGGAGTGGTAGCAGATGTGATGTACAGATACCGCCACCCTATGTTGGTTATCCCAGTATGCAATGTGGTGCAACAGATACATGTCTTGCTGGGGGTGTTCAGTATCCACTTACAATGCCGGTAGGTCGTGCCGATAGCTGTACTGGTAGTATGCGTGTTGAAGGCGGGGGTGCGGGCGATCCTGG
>JAOUPZ010000366.1 GCA_029879595.1 Deltaproteobacteria bacterium
CGGCAGCCCAGCAGCCAGTCCAGCCGGCTTCTCCACAGGCACACCCGCCAGCACACCCACAGCAGCCGCCGCAGCCGGAGCCACACCCGGCGCCACCGGCAACCGCACCGGCAGCGTCAGCACAGGTGGCATCAGCACAGGTGGCATCAGCACAGGTGGCATCAGCGCAGGTGGCATCAGCACAGAAACCCGCGCCGCCGGAAACAGCACCTGCCCAGGCAGCGTCCCCAGCGCCCTTTCAGCCACCGCCCATGGAGCAGATCAGCACCCTGGAATCACTCCAGGTGCAATACCGGGCCTGCCCCCGCTGCGCCCTGGCCCGCACGCGCAACCGGCTGGTGTTCGGCGTGGGCCATGAAGCGGCCCGGCTGTTGTTCATTGGGGAGGGGCCAGGAGCCGACGAGGACAGCCAGGGGCTGCCTTTCGTGGGGCGCGCCGGCCGGCTTCTCACCGGCTTCATATCTGCCCTGGGGCTGACCCGCGACGATGTCTATATAACCAACGTGGTCAAGTGCCGTCCCCCTGAAAACCGCAATCCGGAACCCGATGAGACGGCCAGTTGCATGCCCATCCTTAAAAAGCAGATCGAACTGATCAACCCCCGGATCATAGTCACTCTGGGAAACGTGCCCCTGAGGGCCCTGCAACCGGACGCGCCGGGAATCACCAAGGCCCGCGGAATACCGTTGCAGTTGGACGGCAGGACCATCCTGCCCACCTATCACCCCTCATACCTGCTGCGCAATCCGGCGGGCATTCCCGATTGCTGGCGGGATTTCCGCAAGGCCCTGGAAATGGCCTATGGGAGCTGATGCCCCGGCTGGAAAGTGAATCTGCCCCGAAGCGGCCCAGATGGCCGTCAGGTTGCATATAACAAGGGTGTTCCGTCGGCCTGGCCGCCGGCGGCGAGATCCTGATACCGCTTCATCCGCACGGACGCCGGGATTCGAGCAACCGTCCTCCAAACGGGCCTTTTAGCCCGTCGGCCACTTGGCATTCCGGTTGTCCGTGCGGTTTCTCCCCCACCAAAAGCCCCCCCCTGACCGGAAATAACCATCATTGAACTGTGTAACTGAACTGTGTAACTGAAGGCCTCCGCCTAGAACCGCCTTCCTCCCCAGACCACCCGGCCCACTATGCCGAATTCATCACCCTGGGCATGCAGGCTCACCCTGAAGGGCTGGTAGGAGGCGTTGTCCGAGGTGACGTTGACCTCGCCATCCGGCAGGAACTGCAACCGTTTTATCAGCAGGGCCTCGCCCATGCGTAAAACGTATATGCCGTCCCCGCCCTGCCCTTTCTCATCCAGTTGCAGCAGGATCACATCCCCCGGGCTCAGCGTGGGCACCATGGACTCCCCCTGAACGTGGATCAGCGCCAGGTTTTCCGGGTTGGTGCGCAGTTCCTGGGCGATCCAGCTGCGCTTGAAGGCCAGCAGATCCTCCACCTCCTCACCGCTCACCAGCCGCCCGTCACCCGCCCCGCCATGCACACTGAACAGGGGGATCAGAACGTATTCATCGTGCATGCCCCCTTTCTTTCCTTCCTCCCTGTATCTGGGGCCCACACCCTTCAAAAGCCAGCTCTCGTTTACATTTGTAAACCTGGCCACCGCCCCCAGCAGATCCGCAGTGGGTTTGGAGTTGCGCTCCCCCGTAATATGATGGTAACGCCCGTAATCAAACCGTATCAGCTCACAGAAGGCCCGCCGGTTCAGCTTTAAATCCTTGCGGACCTGCTCCACCCGATCCGTAAGAATGTCGAAAAATTCCCCGCGTGTTTCGTTTTGTCTTGACATGGTGTACAAATGTCTATATATTTAATTACGGTTTAACAACTTATTAAATACCTGCTCAGTGTTCATTTTGAATATTCATGCCGAAACATGCCTATTCATGAGACCTGGCGCTGCATATACAATATGTAATATTTCATGATAAATCAACTTTATTTTTTACTATTGTAGTTTTTTCTCTGTTCCGAAAGCGTTTCGGAACACTGGCCCGAACAGTGACGGTAACGGCAGGCCCGCAGGAGAAACCTCAACCAGACAACCCATACAGGCACCCATGGAAAACAAATCCCAGACACCAGCCGGCACTGCGGTGGAAAGCCCGGTTTTCGGCAATCATGCTCCCGAAGCCCCGTCACTGGACACCAGTTCGGCCGGGTTCCGCTCCTACGGCCCCCGGCGCTATTTCCGGTGCTGTCGGCTGGAAGCAACCCTCTCACTGCACCAGTGCCGCCTGAACCGGGTGAAGCTGTCCTATCACGATGCCCTATTGCGGGGCATAGATCCCCTGCCGCCGGATATCCAGCCCTTTTCCTGCTGGAGCTGTTCGCTGGCCCCGGAAGTGGAGGCCGGCGCCCTGCCCTTTTACACGGTGGAGGAAGTGCTGCAGGGCCTGCCCACCTCACAGGGGGCTTCGCCCCGGCGGCTGTCCAGTCCGGAATCCGGGGCTGGCGGCCAGGCCTTTCAGCTGGTCTGCTGAAGGCCCCTGACGGAAAAACCCAACCCCAGCCAAGAGGAGAGAAAACCCATGCATTTTGTAATGTTCGTGCCGGGCCTGCCCTTCAATGGAGAAACCATCGCCAGGGGACTGAGCCTCGGCGGGTCGGAAAGCGCCGCCTACTATCTGGCCCGGGAACTGGCCGGCCGGGGGCACGCGGTGACCGTGTTCGGCTCAATCGGCGAACAGGACGCAGGCCTGTGGGATGGCGTGCGGTATCTGCCCGCCGGTCATCCCGATTCCGGAGCGCCCCTGGGGCGGAATTTCGAGGCCTTCCTGGCGTCCAGCCCGGTGGATGTGGTTATCGGGCAGCGGGTGCCCTGGCTGTTCAACCGGCCCGGAGCATCCAAGGTTAACCTTTGGTGGACCCACGACCTGGCCCTGAAGCGGCACCTGCCCCTGATGGCCCGGCAGATGTGGAACGTCAATGCCGTACTCTGCGTGAGCGAGTTCCACCGCCAGCAGGTGGCCCGCATTTACGGACTGGACCCGGAGCGGATCAAGGTGGTGCCCAATGGCGTGGATGCCTCGCTGTTCCAGCCCCGAGATGCTGAAACCCGGCTCAAGGAGAGCCTGCTGGTGTATTCCTCGCGCCCCGAGCGGGGCCTGGAACACCTGGTGGGGCTGGACGGCCGGGATGAAGGCCCCTCCATCATGGAACTGCTGACCCGCAGCGCGCCCG
>JAOUPZ010000071.1 GCA_029879595.1 Deltaproteobacteria bacterium
TGGAATGAGTGATGCCAGCTATCTGATCTCGGACGGCATAAACCTCACCCAGCATTATCTGAACAGGCCTGGCTATCAGCAGAGCCTGGAGGGACTGGCTTTTTCCCTGACCTTTCTGGTGGCGGGGATATTGATGGTGCTGGTCATCATATTGCCGGGGCCGCAGACCGCCCAGGAGGGGGGGGCAATGGTTCCGCCTCAGCCGCGGCGCAGGCTTTCCGCCGAGGAAGAGTTGAGCGCAGGCGTCGCTGAGGGCGAGGGCCGGGAAGGAGCAGCTGACAGGTCGGGCGCTCAGACGATAGAGTTCGCAGAGGGCGAGGAAGGCCCTGCTCCCGTGCCGGCCAAGGAGGAGAAGGAGGAGGTCAAGCCCAGGAGGCGCACTGAACGGGAAGCCGCCAACGCGGAGGGACGTGAAGGTGGTGGCGCCGATGACGTGGTCTACGGATCGGAGCCGGTCACCATCGACTCGGCCTGGGAATACGTCCAGAACTACCCGGACAGCGCCGTGAAGTTCCTCTACCGCAAGACGCTGGACAACAAACCGCTGCCGCCATCTGACGAGGAAATCTATCGCCGGTGGGAGCGCAGGGGGCTTTCCAGAGCCCTGGTACGGGAAATCGTGCTGGATATCATGGACTGGGAGTCCCTCCCGGACGAGTATCCGCATAATGTCTGGCGGGCCCTGCGCGACCAGATTTACGAAATGCAGGCGCACTAGGCAATAACTAGGCAATACCCCGGCATTACCCACTCCAAACGGGGGAGGATGACGCGTCAGGACCGAATCCCGGCCGTCCTCCTCCGTTAAGCTTTACTTTCCCCACAATCATTCCATATTCCCACCGGATATTTTCTAAGATCCCATCGTTTAATTAATTAGACAGTCTGGTTGCAAACAGTCTCCCGGAGATGGTTTTGGATGATCATCAAACGGAAGGTTTCAAGCGAGGGTTCAAGCATGGAAGCAACGCAACTTAAGTCCGGGTCGTTTGGACAGGAGCGCAGCCGGCTTCAGGAGAGGAAGCCGCGTGTCCTGGAACAGTCTGGTCACCATGAAGAATCCCCGGCAAAATCAATGGTTTCAATAAGCCGTACCCAAAAGTAGTCGCAGGGGCTTTATCTCCAATGCCCTGAAAACCAAGGCGTTATCAGGGAGTCAGGAAAAAGCGAATGTTTGAATCCCGCTTGAAGGCCGCTGAGAAGGAAAGTGCAAATAAAAGCAGTAATAAAAAGAACGTTATAATTATGGCGGCCCTGGTTAATCCCAGGCCGAAAAAAAATGAAAACCGAAATAGCCCCCACAGGAAACAAATCATATTTTTATCATATAACAATACAGGCGTTGGTATTGCTGACAGCGGCATGGCTGTCATCCTGCGAGGGTAGCGCAGTTACCAGTGAGGTGGGCAGACCACCCCAGGCCCAGGCCGGACTGGTAGGTGCATCTGAGCAGGGAACCGTCTATGCGATCAATGAGTACACCGGAGAAATATCACCGCTGATGGAACTCTGGTATGAGCAGGCGGGAGTGAGCATCCCGCTCAGCAAAGTTGAAGCCATGGCCTTCGATGAGGCCACAGGGACACTGTTTGCCGCTTCCGGTAATTTGTTCCAGGGAACGAGGAGCATTCTGAAGGTTGACCTTTCCACCGGCAGGGTCACAGCCGAAAAGGACATAACCGACCTGGTCGGCTCCGGAATTTATGATATGGCTATCCGTCCCTCTGACGGTGCGCTTATTGTGGCCGGCGACAATCTGGTGAAGTATTCCCCCGAATCAGGGGTGGCTCAGAATATGGGTGCCCTGACGGCCCTGCCCACCGGACGGGGGATTGCCTTCTGCACCGATGACGATGGCGTGGAAACGCTGTATATGGTGGGAGTAACCGATATTTACACGGTAAACCATCAGGATTCGCCGGGAACGGCCACCCTGCTGGGCAACATGCCCTTTACTGACGGCACCCAGGCGGACCCCTTTTTCTCAGCAGTCGCTCCCCTGGAAATCCAGTCTATTGTCAGGATGCCGGACGGAAGAATCATGGGAGCGATGAACCTGGCCAGTGATCCGCTGGGTTATCTGGTTGAAGTGCAGCCTCACGCCCCCGGGGGGCCGGATGCCCACGTTTTGCCACCAATGAAAACGAATCTGGATGGTCTGGTAAATCTGCCGGTGTTTCTTGATGTGGTTACACCCGGGCCGATTGCTGCTCTCACGATTGGCTCAGGGCTGAACTCTGTGGTGCTGAAGTGGGGAGAAAACCCCACCGCTGAAAATTACAATGTTTTCTGGTCCACCTCCACCATGGGTGGTGATACCGGTCATGCCCAGGGCTCATTCACCGTGGACAGGCCGGTGCTGATCCATTCCGGCGTCACTCCCGCAACCAAGTACTACTACCTGGTCCAGGCCGTTAATGCTGCCGGAACAGGCCCTGTGTCACAGGAGGTTTCCCTGACGGCTGCCCCCACCAACAGTCCTCCTGTCAATATCAGGATAGAGGCCCGGGGAGAAGGCGTCGGGGTCAACTGGTATCCGGTCCAGGGGGCGGAAAGCTATAATATCTATTGGGCTACCGCATCCATGGCTGGGCTGGTAGACAACGCCGAAGGGATTATCAACACCAGTGATCTGGACGTTTTCCTCAGCCAGGGTGCCGGAGCGTACTATGTAATGATCTCCGCCCTAAACGGCTTTATTGAAACGCCGCCTTCAGCGGAGGTTACGGCAACTGCGGTGGCGCCCCAATATGTTTTTGACTTTGACAATGGAACATTCCAGGGCTGGCAGGCCACCGGCCTGTGGCATGTGGGCAACGAAGGCGCCCTCTCGGGCGGACATATGGCCCGGTTCGCCCATCCGGTAAGCGGCTTTTTGGCCCTGGTGACTGCTTCTGTGGGTGAGTTGGTTTCGCCGGAGATATCTCTGTCCTCGCCGGCCCCGGCCATGACGTTCTTTTATCGCCAGCAGGGGGAATATGCCGATGGAACGGTGCCCTTTTCCTACGACAAGATGACTGTTCAGGTGAGCGTGGACAACGGGGCTACATGGGTCATACTGGCTCCCACGCCGGAACGCCACCGCAGCTATGCCGGTTTCCGGGTTGATCTGGGTTCCTATGCCGGCATGAACGTCAAACTCAAGTTCCACTACACCTCCAAGGACAACAAGAGCAACGATTTCTTCGGGGTGTATCTGGACGATATAAGTATCTATTGAGTCATGTATATCCTGAGCAACCATCCGCCGGGAACTCTGTTCCCGGCCTTCAGACTGGAGAACAAATCCTCCTCAATAGGTTGTGGTCTGTGTTTTGTCCCCCCTTCTCCCTTGTATTCCAGGTTGTACTTATCCGAAGTCAGCGAGCATTTATATCTGACCTGCAAGGAGAGGATGAAAGGTGATCGTTCCCTCTGGGTATATCCAGGAGTGCCCTGTGTAGCAAAGTGAGGCCCTAAAGACAAAGCGTGTGATTTTTTCTGTCTGGCAGAGAAATAACCATTGATAAAATCCGTAAAATGTAATATAAACGTAGTATTATTGTTAAGATGTAAAATCGGCAGGATGGAAAAAGGAAACAAGGCCCGGATAGAGGGTATGAACCTGAAAAGAATGCCGATAATTCAGGCGGATAGTTAAGCATTGACAGGGAGAACACAATGCCAATCAAGTCAAATCAACCGGCGGGTATACGATATATGAAGTTTGTAATTACGATAATGCTGACAGTGGCTGTGATAGCCCTGGGATCCTGTGGGGGCAGTGCCGGTAAGAAGAAGATCACTTCACCCCCTGGCGGAGGCTTGGTGGGAATAAACCTGAATGGCACCATGTACCAGATTGATGAATCCACCGGTGCCACTACCGCCCTGATGGAGGTCTGGGCCAACGAGGGGGGAACTATCACCAGCCTGGTAAATGTGGAGTCCATGGCCTGGGATGAAAACACACATACCCTTTATGCGGGCACAGGCAATTATCCATACTGCCCACGCTGCATCTACAGCATCAATCTTGCCACCGGCGAGGCCACCCGGGAAAAAGACATCTCCATCGAGGCGGGAAACTACCCCTATGGAATGGCCTGGCGCCCTTCCGACGGAACCCTGCTGGCCACCGGGAACAACCTGGTGCAGTATGATCCGGCCGGGGGAACGGCTACCAACATGGGCCTTTTGACCTTGGCTCCTACCGGCCGGGGAATAGCCTTCGGCGTGGACGGTGCGGGCACGGAAACTCTGTACATGGGCGGCTTTGACACCCTGTATGCAGTTGACACTGTTTCAACGCCAGGCACCGTCTCCAACTTGGGAGTAATGCCCTTCACTGATGCCAATCTGGTCGACCCATTTTTCTCGGCCACCTCCGGGGTGTTGGCTTTTCAATCCCTGGCCACCAGGCCAGATGGAAGGATTCTGGGGCTGATGAACGGCACGGGTGACCAGGTATCATATCTGGTGGAGATCCAGCCCCTCGCTCCCGTTCCCCCCGATGCATCTTTGTTGACCATGGTGGAAAGACGTCTGGATGGTCTGGTGTATATCCCGGATGCCGTCGGCAAGATTCCTCCCGGCCAGGTGACAGGGTTGTCGTTTTCCAATGGACTGAACTCGATTCTGCTCAACTGGACAAGTAACCATACGGCGAACTCATACAAGGTATATTGGTCCTCCTCCTCCATGGGTGGGGACACCGGGCTGGCGGAAGGTTCCTTCACGACAGGCAAACCAATGGCTGTTCACTCCGATGTGATTCCCGCCACCACATATTACTATATTGTTGTTGCCTCCAACTCTGCCGGGCAGGGGATTGCTTCAGCTGAGTTTTCCTGGATGGCCAGTCCCGTCAGTTTTCCGCCTGGCAACGTAACAGCGGAAGCGCTGGGCGTAGGCATCGGTGTAAACTGGTACCGGGTGCCTGGCGCGGAAGGATACAACCTGTACTGGGCTTCGGTACCCATGGCGGGCAATACCGCCAATGCGGAAGGAATTGTGAACACCATGGAACTGGGCTCTTTCCTGAACCAGGGATCGGGAACCTATTACTTCATGGTGACGGCCTACAAC
The DNA here is from genome assembly GCA_029879595.1 of Deltaproteobacteria bacterium. Taxonomy (GTDB): domain Bacteria; phylum SAR324; class SAR324; order SAR324; family JACQKK01; genus JAOUPZ01. Next base: position 5,068 of record JAOUPZ010000071.1, read on the forward strand.
AGCACGGTGGAAACCGCCCCCTCGTTCGAGATATCCGCGACCACCAGCGTTCCGCAGCAGTATTTCGATTTCGATAACGGAACCCTGCAGGGCTGGACCGCCGACGGACTGTGGCACCTGAGTGACAGGGGTGCGCTTTCCGGCAGCCATCTGGTCCGCTTCGCCCATCCTGTCTCCGGAACATTTGCTCTCCCCGTCCCGGCCACGGGGCAACTGGTGTCCCCGGAGATAACGCTTTCTCCCACCACGACGGCCATGACCTTCTTCTACCGGCAGCAGGGGGAAAACGGAGACGGAGTTACTCCGTTTTCTTACGACAAGATGACCGTGGAAATAAGCACGGACAGCGGAGCCACCTGGCCGATGATTCTGGCCACGACTCCGGAACGTCAGGGAAGTTATCGCGGTTTCCCGGTTGACCTGTCTGCCTATGCCGGTCAGACGGTGATGCTGAGGTTCAACTACAACTCAGGAGATAATGTCAGCAATGAATTCTTCGGGGTGTATCTGGACAGCATCACCATCTATTGATTCGGGGGAAGGGGGTGGTTGAAGCCGGCTCCGCGCCGGCAGTTGTACCAAGGCGGGCCTTCACGGCCCGCCTTTTTTTTGCAAGGCTCCTTGCGGTTATTCAGTCATTCCGGGCCGGATGGCGTTGCGGGTGCGTTCGGCATGGGCCCGCTGCAAGGCGCTGCTCCAGGCGGCCAGCCGGTCCTGGAGCGCCTTGCCTTCACCCGGCGCGGAACCATCGGCAAATGCGGTGAGGGCCTGGATCATGCTAAACCGGAATGTGCCGTCGCCGCCGGCCAGCAGGGCGGCCAGCGCTTTCAGCCCGCCCGACTGCGGGCCGCGCCCGGCCAGCGCCGCCTGGGCTTTGCGCAGCAGCAGGCTCAACAGGCCCGCCCCTCCGGCGCCGCCTCCCTGGCGGGTCTGGATCTCCCAGCGTTCAAGCACCGGTTTCCAGTAGCGTGCCGGATCAAAGCCTTTCAGGGGCGCGGCCTCGGCAAAGTATGCCGCCACCAGGCCGTGGGCGGCAAACTGCCCCCATACCGCCGTGAACGAGCGGCGGGGGAATTCCGGCAGGCTGTCCGCTCCGGACCGGGGAGCCGGAGGAACCAGGTCCAGCAGCACATCCAGCCGTGACTGTAAAAGGCGCAGCAGGGGCAGGCGGAATCCGAAGTTGGCCACCTGTCCCTTCAGCGTGCGCCAGGTTTCGCTGGAGCGGAAGTCGTCATCGCTTCCCTTTTCCCGCAGTTCCGCCCAGTGTCTGAGATAAACCAGGGTGTTGAATATTCTCTGGTGCAGGTGGCTTTCCATACGCTTGGTCAGTGACTTGTACAGCTTTGCGCCGTCGCTCCCCGGAGGCATGCGTTGCACCAGGGCATGCACCTCAAGGGGCAGCCGGTTCAGCAGCTCCTGCTGCTCAGTACTCAATCTAACGCCCGGCACCAGGCAGCGCCGGGCCAGGCCCTCGGCCTCCAGTGCCGAAGATTGTCCGGCAACCCGGTCCAGCAGCAGGGGGGCGGGGGGGGAGTTGGCGCCGTCCAGGGTCTCATAGTCCTCACATACCGACGCCATCTGTTCCACGGCGCTGGAAAGACGCAGCCGGGCCGAGCGGAGAAAATGCAGCAGGTTGTCCCGCCGCATGCTTTCATATTCAGGGTGCAGGGAGGGGGGGAGGAAGTTCACCTGCCGGTTCAGTTCATCCACCTCGTTCAGGGCCTTCTGGAGTTCAGCGTCCAGATCCTTCCGGAGGTTATCCAGGTATTCCTGGTAGGATTCCTCCACGGCCGTCCGCATTTCCAGCGGGAGGCGTCCCTGCTCCAGCAGCTTTTGCATTTCCTCCAGGCAGCCCTTGCGGACCTCGCGGGGATGCTTTTTGAGGCTCATGCCGGTCTTGCGTGCGAAGGCGTTCAGGTGCTGTTCCAGGGCCGGGGTGGCGATGGTGCCCTGGGCCAGCAGGGTGAGCTGAACCTCCAGCCCCATGGGGGCGGGTTCACCGGGTGCGTCCTGCCGGTAGACGTCCTGGGTCCAGACCGACTCCCGCAGGAAGATATCGCCCAGCATCCTCGCCAGTACGGCCCGGGAGGCGGTGAGCAGGGTCTCGGCGGTGGTCTTATCGGCCATCACCAGGCGGATGGTGTAGTTTCTGTTCAGGGCATCGTAGGAGTAGGAGGAGGCGGGCAGGCTCATGCCGCGGGGCAAGGCCCCCTGTTCGGACTCAAAGGCGGTGCGGGTGTACACGATGATGTTTGGAACCAGCCCCCCCAGGGAAAACCCCAGCCGCTGGGAGAATACAGCCATGCCGGCCAGCCAGTCCGCCAGGGTCTTGCGGACGTTATCAGGCAGGGTCTGTCCGCCGCCGTCCTGCCGGAACCGCACGGCCCGGCGGTAACGCTCCGGGTCCGGTCCGGTGGGAGCGCGCTCCTGGTCGTGGGCTTTGAGCTGGCTTTCAAAGGCCTGCCGGGCACTGCTGGAAAACCGTTCCTCCAGCAGGGCCTCGAACCGGTCGGCCTGCTGGCCTTCGGCGTTCGGGGCGCTTTGGGTGACTCCGTTTCTCCCGGCCATCATTCCTCCCCGCGATGTTGCTTCCTGCGGCTGGTTACTATGATCTTCTGCTGTGACCTGCTGCTGTGAACAGCTGGCATCCTGCTTCCCCCTTGATATCACATTTCGGAGAAATTTGCCCGGCTCCGGCGGAAAAGGCTTCCGCCGGAGCCGGATGCGGGTTTCCAACGTCGTCAGTTACCGGCCATGAGCTGCCGGATTACGGTCTGCATGATGCCCCCGTTGCGGTAGTAGCCCACCTCAACGCGGGTATCAATGCGCGACTGCACCTGGAAGCTCATCTGCGAGCCGTCGTCCTTGTGGGCGACCACCGTCAGCTCACACATGGGGGCCATGTTGTCGCTGATACCCAGGATGTCGTACTGCTCCTCACCGGTGAGCCCATGCCCGGCCAGGGTTTCCCCATCCTTGAACACCAACGGCAGCACTCCCATGCCTACCAGGTTGGAGCGGTGGATGCGCTCGAAGCTCTCGGCGATGACGGCCTTGATGCCCAGCAGGAAGGTGCCCTTGGCCGCCCAGTCCCGCGAGGAGCCCGTGCCGTACTCCTTGCCGCCGAAAACAACCAGCGGCACGCCTTCCTCCCTGTAGCGCATGGAGGCATCGTACACCCGCAGCTTCTCACCGGATGGCAGATGCTTGGTCCAACTGCCCTCGGTGCCGGGAACCATCAGGTTCTTGATGCGGATGTTGCCGAAGGTTCCGCGGGTCATGACGCGGTCGTTGCCGCGCCGCGCACCGTAGGAGTTGAAGTCTACCTTGGTGACTCCGTTGCCGATGAGGTACTCGCCCGCCGCACTGTCCACGGCGATGCCGCCGGCCGGCGAAATATGGTCGGTGGTGGTGGAGTCCCCCAGCACCAGCAGCGCACGGGCCCCCTTGACGTCACTGACCGAGCCCACCTCCAGCGAGAAGTCGTCGAAGTACGGCGGCTCCTGGATGTATGTGGACTTGTCATCCCACTCGTACAGGTCTCCGCCGGAAACATTGATTTTGTTCCAGCGGTCGTTGGCCCGCATCACGTCAGTGTAGCGAGTCTTGTACATTTCCGGCCGAACCGAGGAGGCAACCGCGTCGTTGATTTCCTTGGTGGTGGGCCAGATATCCTTCAGGAATACCTGCTCGCCGTTGGAACCTGTGCCGATGGCCTCGGTGGTGATGTCCTTATTAACGGTGCCGGCCAGGGCGTAGGCTACCACCAGGGGCGGAGAGGCCAGGTAGTTGGCCTTCACCTGCTGGTTGAGCCGCCCCTCGAAGTTCCGGTTGCCGCTGACCACCGCTGATACGATCAGGTCTTCCTCCTTGATGGCGTTGCTAACATCATCGGGCAGGGGGCCGCTGTTGCCGATGCAGGTCGTGCAGCCGTAGCCTACGATGTTGAAGCCCAGCTGCTCCAGGGAGCCCAGCAGGCCCGCATCCTTCAGATAGTCGGCCACCACGCGGGAGCCGGGGGCCAGGCTGGTCTTGACGTAGGGGGCCACCTTCAGCCCTTTTTCCACGGCCTTTCTGGCCAGGATTCCGGCGCCGATCAGCACGGAAGGGTTGGAGGTATTGGTACAGCTGGTTATGGCGGCCAGCACCACCGATCCCTGCTCAAGCCGGGCCGATCCGTTGCCGGTGGAGACATCCCGGCCCTTGGCCAGGTCGCCCGCGGGCTGTCCGAATCCGCGCTCGGCCACGGGTGCGCTGAAGGACTTGACGAAGCCGTCCTTCATGCCCGTCAGCGGGATGCGGTCCTGGGGGCGCTTGGGGCCGGCCAGGTTGGCCTTCACGGTGCTCATGTCCACGGTGAGGTTGGTGGTGTACTCCGGGGTCGGTGCGCCTTTTTCAGCGAACAGGCCCTGGGTCTTGAGATACTTTTCCACCAGGTCCAGCCGGTTTTCGTCCCGGCCGGTGGTGCGCAGGTAGGCCATGGTCTGCTCGTCCACGGGGAAGAAGCCCATGGTGGCACCGTATTCGGGCGCCATGTTGGCCACGGTGGCGCGGTCCGCCAGACTGAGCTGGGCCGCTCCGGGGCCGTGGAATTCAACGAATTTGCCCACCACGCCCAGCTTGCGCAGTTGTTCAGTCACATACAGCACCAGGTCGGTGGCCAGTACGCCGTCTGCCAGTTCACCATCCAGGCGCACGCCCACCACCTCCGGAGCCAGCATGTAGTAGGGCTGGCCCAGCATGGAGGCCTCGGCCTCTATACCGCCCACGCCCCAGCCCAGCACGCCCAGGCCGTTGACCATGGTGGTGTGGGAGTCGGTGCCCACCACCGTATCCGGATAGGCCACCGTTTCGCCGTCCTGCTCGGTGGTCTGCACCACCCGGGCCAGGTATTCCAGGTTCACCTGGTGCACGATGCCGGTGGAGGGCGGCACGGCCAGGAAGTTGTTGAAAGCTGTCTGCCCCCAGCGCAGGAACTCGTAGCGCTCCTTGTTGCGATCGAACTCGATTTCCTCGTTGCGGTCCAACGAATCGTTGGAGCCGAAGTGATCCACCTGCACCGAGTGGTCAATCACCAGCTCGGTGGGAATGAGGGGGTTGATCTTCTTGGGATCGCCGCCCAGCCTCTTCATGGCGCCTCGCATGGCGGCCAGGTCCACCACGGCTGGCACGCCGGTGAAGTCCTGCATCAGCACGCGGCCCACCATGAAGGGGACCTCGCCGCTGGGAATCTGCTTGGCACTCCAACTGGCCAGGGACTTGACGTCGTCCTCGGTGACCACCCCATTGCCGGCGAAGCGCAGCACGGCCTCCAGCAGAACCCGGATGGAGTAGGGCAGCCGGGAGAGCGTACAAAGTCCGGCTTTTTCCAGGGCGTCCAGGCGGTAAATGGTGACGGGCCCGGCCTTGGTTTGCAGGGTGTCACGGGCTTTAAAAGGATCTGAGCGGGTCATGGTGCTTTTTTCTCCTTCAAGTTGTTGATTTTTTCCTGTCCGTGCCAGGGCGTTGCCGGGACTCCCCGGAGCAGCCGGGCCTGTTTTCCGGCAGGGGCAGCGTTGCGGCAGCCAGCCGGTAAGGACAGGGCGATCCCGCAAATGCCCGCTGGATTCAACCGGGCCACCGGTTGGAAAAACCGGGCTGGCCGGGGCGGCTCCGCGCAATTCCGGCAGGATCAGGTAATTTGCACAATAAACAAGGGATAGCGCCTTTTTTCAAAGGAGGAAACCCTTGTTTCGCAGTTTTTTCAAGAACACTCCCGGTCCGGGGACGGACCGCCGGAGGAATTCCCCATTCCTCTACGCGGGACAATATAGCATGCCTGTCCGGGGAGTAAAATCCCGATAACAAGAAAAGCTCATCGGAAAAATGGCTCAGTCCGGCGGGGGCCAGGCTCCGCCGCTGTAATAACACTGCCGGGCCGTGCTATGATTTTGGCGGCACCAGATTATTTATTAATAAAAACACGCAGGGAGATTTCCACATGCCGCTTGAGACATGGCTGGCCTTCACGGCGGCCACCGCCGTGCTGCTGCTGCTGCCGGGGCCCACGATAATGCTGGTGATCAGCTATGCCCTGAGCAGGGGGCGAGGCGTGGCCGGCTGGATGGCCCTGGGGGTTGTGCTGGGGGATTTCACCGCCATGATACTTTCCCTGGCGGGGATGGGACTGGTGCTTTCCGCCTCGGCAGAGCTGTTCACCGGACTGCGTTGGGCGGGCGCGTTGTATCTGGTGTACCTGGGGCTGAGGATGTGGCTGGGGGCGGGGGGCTGGGAGCCT
>JAOUPZ010000072.1 GCA_029879595.1 Deltaproteobacteria bacterium
GGAGGCCACCTGGGGCTGGCAGTAGGTGCAGGCGGGCATGTTGGCGTAATCAACGCCGTGATGGGACTCACCGGCCAGCGCGGCCACGGCGGCCTCGGCCTCGGCGCTGGCCTTGTGGGCCAGGAGTTGCCTGCCGGTGACATCCCCGATGGCGTATATATGGGGCTGGCTGGTACGCATGTGGTCATCCACGGTGATAAAGCCGTTTTCAGACAGGGCCACCCCGGCAGCCTCCAGGCCCAGGCCCTGGACAGCCGGTTCCATGCCCACGGCAATAAGGGCCATGTCGAAGGAATGCTCGGCCGATTCCCGGCCATCGTTCAGGCGCGCCCGGACAAGTGCTTCCTGGCCCTGCCCCTGGACCATGAAATCCTCCACGGCCGTGCCCGGATAGCAGTGTATGCCCTTTTTGCGGAAAGACCTGAGCAGTTGCCCGGCGATTTCCTCATCCTCGTGGGGAAGAAGCTGGGGCAGCATTTCCACCAGGTGGACCTCCACCCCGAAGGTGGCGAAATAATAGGAAAACTCCACCCCGATGGCTCCCCCGCCCACCACCAGGAGCTTTTGGGGAAACTTCTCCAGCACCAGGGCTTCCCGGTAGGTGATCACCGTGGTGCCATCCACGGGAAAGGCGCCGATGGCCCGGGGCCTGGCTCCGGTGGCGATAATGTAGCTTTTGGCCTCCAGCCTGCCCGTGGAGCCGTCAGGGGCGCTGATCTCCAGTTCCCCCGGCCCACTGAACCGTGCGGTGCCCTGCACATGGGCCACGTTGTATTTTTTCAGCAAAGAGGCCACCCCGCGGTTCATTCTGTCGGCCACCTGACGGGAGCGCCCCACCAGGGCCCCGGCATCGAATCCGGGCTCTGCCCCGGCGGCCTGCGTGATGAAACCGTATCCGCCCGGCCCGGTTACCGCCTCATAAAGTTCGGCCCCGCGAAGCAGGGCCTTGGTGGGAATGCAGCCCCAGTTGAGACAGACGCCGCCCAAACGGTCCTTTTCGATCACTACGGACTTCAGACCCGCCTGGGCCGCCTTTATTCCGGCGACATAGCCCCCGGGACCAGAGCCGATAACGGCCACATCGTATTTTTCATTCATGCGTGGATTTTCTCCGGGTCGGTTTGCGGCCTGACAGGCAGAGACGCCCTTCTTCCTTTTGATATAACGAAATATTTCCCGCTGCCGGCCCCCAAAGCGTCCATAATCCAGACCCGCTGGAGGACCCGGGCAAAAAACGGCGGGGTAAAACAAACCCTGGGACTGAAGCGGCGGCAGCCCCGGACAGCCCCCCGGCCCGGCCGGAGAGTGAACCGTTTTTCCACCGGAGGAAATCCCCTAGAAATCCAGCAGCATGTGCTCGATGGCCAGTAACAACAGAATGATCCAGAACAGGACGCTCAGAAAGGAGCCTATGCCCCCGTATTTACGGTTCACCTCATCGAGCCATTGCTGAAACCTGTCAAGCATTGCCATCCTCCAAGGTTCCCATGGCCCCCGGGCGGGCGGGCTGCTCCTGTTTCTCCCGGTCACCGGCCGGCTCATCCGGGGAGCCACCGTGCTGGTCTTCCGGCGAAATCAGCCCCTGGGCCACCAGTTCCTCCAGTTCCAGGGGGTGGTATTTTTCCATCTCCTCCATGGAAATCTTCCCGTTGATCCAGGTCAGGCTCATCGGAAAGCGCTCCGGATTGAAATGCACGTTGTACATGTGGATCACCAGCAGGAACATGGTGGCCAGCATGGCCTCCTCGCTGTGCGCGGCCCAGAGCACCTGCAGCCAGGACATGGAAATGAACTTCAGGGCGAATTCCATGTAAAGCATGGTCATGCCTGTGATTCCCATCACGGCTATCCCCCAGATGACCCCCACATAATCCAGTTTTTCAAACCAGGTGTACCGGCCCATGGGGGGAATATCGCCGCGGCGCCCCACCAGATATAAAAGATGCTGCCAGATGTTTTTCAGGTCCGTCGGATTTATGAGAATGGGACGGCGGAAGAATACGGGCTTGCGTTCGAAGATTATATAGTAGACGAAATGGAACACCCCCAGGGCCATCAGCACCTGCCCGGCCGTGTGGTGGATCACCGCGCGGGCCGCCATGCCCCCCTGCAGCCAGATAACCCAGTGGGCCCAGGCCTGGTCGGGAAACTTCAGGGGCACACCGGAAATGATCAGCAACAGCACGCTTATCAGCAGGATCATGTGCTGGATCACGAATATAATCCCAAAACGCCTGTGCCATTTTTTCCCGCTCATGCCGCGCTCCTGTTTTGTGTTTCCCGCCTTTCCATCAGTTTGCGGTACAGGTCCAGCAGCACAAATATCCCCATCACCGAAAGGGTGCCCACGGTGAGCACAAGAAACAGGAAGGTTACCCCCACCACCAGATCAAACGGCCCCATGAAGTATGATTTCTCCATCTTGGAAATGCCGGGCAGGAACCCGTAGCGTGTATCCACCGGATCGGAGGGCATCAGGGAACGCCGCTTGAAGTCAAGGTGCATGGAGCCTTCGGAAACCCTGGTGTTCAGCATCCCCTCGCCATGGCAGCGGGCGCAGATGCGGGGCAGGTTGCGGGGATTGATGGGCGAGTCCGGGTGTTCGGTGGGCAGGATCTGGCTCCATTCCATGGTCAGGTGACAGTCCTTGCAGTCGGGTGCGTTGCGTTCACCCATGGCCCGCAGCCGTCCGTGGGGGGAATCCCGGTAGGAGGCATAGGCCGTGGTGATGCTGTACTTGCGGGGCAGCCCCTCCTGGGGGATTACCGTGCCCATGCCCTCCAAATGACACTGAATGCAGGGCTGGTCGCCGATTCCACCGGGGATCGGAAAGTGCAGCTCGCCCATCGAGGGCTCCCAGCCGGCAGCGCTGAAGGGAAGGCCCAGGATGATGATCAAAGCGAAAAGCCCTGCTGAATGGCGTTTCATAGCGCCCCTGTTCCTTTTGAACACGGCCTGTGTAAATCCGTCAGAACGGATCGAAGTCTTCCGGATCTTCTTCCTTGTGATGGTGGCACTCCCCGCATACTTCCGGTTTGCGGACACTCCTGAGGAAGTGGGCCAGTTTCTCCGGATCATAATCCTTGTGGTAATGGCAAAGGTTGCAGGAGTTCGGCTGCTCATCCTGGTCACCCCCCTGCTTGACTGTCCACTCCGGCCGGACCACCGACATGCGGTGACTCCTCAGATCGCCCTTGGTCGCGCTCTTGATGGTATTGGGCATGTGGCAGCTAATGCAGTTGTTGGTGCTGTGCAGGCTGTGGGCCCCTTTGAGGGCGACCGTCCGGTGGCAGGTCATGCACAGAAGCGAACCGGGCATCTTGAGCTGGTAGCGGTTGAACTTGCCGCGCACATGGACCGAATGGCAGTCCCAGCACATTACCCCGGCCCGGGCATGATCGCTGGCCAGCCAGTCGTTATACTGCTGATGATGAGTCTTGGGACTGCCGTCGGGGTAAACCCGCTCATCCTTGTGCAGGTGGAAATCCAGCCGGTCACCGGGGCGGTAACTCACCGGGTAGGAATATTGCCCATCGGGAGAAAGGCCCACGTCGTGGCAGGAGCCGCAGACCATGGCCGCCCGGCTGGGGTCGGGCATGCGCGGGGGATTGAATATGGTGTCGAACTTGTCTATCAGGTCGGATTTTATATGGGCCTCCCCCGGGCCGTGGCAGGCCTCGCAACCCACACCCATTTCCTGCCAGGTGGTTTTGTAGGTCTTGCTGGTCTGGTCGAACTCCACTTTGGAGTTGGTGGTGTGGCACCCCATGCATTTGTATTGGAACATCTCCCCTTCTTCGCTCCAGGCCGCGCCGCGGGGATGATCCTCACCGGGACCGTTATAGGCGGACCATTGACGCTCCAGCACATTCCACTGCACGGGCAGCACCTGCATGGCGCCATTGGGAAGCCGGGTTATGTAGACCTGCTTCCAGATGCTTCCGATGACGTATTCCACCTGATGGCGTGCCGGCTGGCCATCGGCCCCGGCCATGGACACCCAGAACGATGCCTGGGATCCCTCCCCCTGGCGTTCCATCTTCATGGCGCCGCTCCCGGAGCCGATTGTGTTCTTCCGGACAAAGTCGCCTATGATGAAATCGCTGGAGGCCTTCTGGAACTTCTGGGCGTGAAAGGTGGTCTGCCAGCCCCGATACACTCCCTCATGGCATTCCCGGCAGGCCTCAGAGCCCACATAGCCCCCCGATGAGGTGGGGATGCGGGACTTGTCAACGGGGTTGCTGGCGGGTTTTGTGCAGCCGGGCAGGAACAGGGAAACAATGGTCAGCGCCAGGAACAGCGTGCCCATGCCGGCCATCAGGAAGGGGGTTTGAGTTTTTTCGCGCTGTTCTATCAGGGGCTTTTTATTCACGGCTCTCTCCTTGCAGCAACAGCCCCGGCGGGGGCGTGGTTACTCAGCAATATTAACCGCTTGTTTTGACGGACCTTCATAAATCTTCATACAGATCGGCTCCGCCGGAATGGCATTCCGTACAATCGGTATACTCAACCATCTCCTCGCGGTCCTCATCGGGGTGAATGAAATCCAGCCCCTTGTTGATGTCCACGTCAAGCCTGGAAATATCTTCTCCCTGGGAAATGATCAGGTGGCACTTGCTGCATTCGGTGAAGATGGTTTTACCGCTGGCCGACTCCAGCTTGTCATTGTGACAGCGGAAGCATCCCGGCCAGTCCCGGTGTCCGATGTGATCCGGGTAGGCCGAATAGCGGGCCTTCATCTCCGGGAAGAAGGACTGCCGGAAGATCTTTTTCAGAGTATTGGCTGCGGCTTTGATATTGGTGTGGTGGGACTGATAGACTTCCGGATACTCATCCTTGTAAAACCCGATAATCATTTTTTCTATGATCGCCTCGCCCTGCTCGGTCGTTTTGTATTTTCCGTCCAGCGCCTTCACTGCCAGACGCTTTATATAGGGCAGGGAGGAATCAATGGCGCCTGACCCCAGGGCCTGGTTCACCAGCTTGCCGGGCACGGGAAACTGATGCGAGGGCCGGTTGTGGCAATCCATGCAGTCCATGGTCCGTATTTCCAAGGCGGCCTTTTCCTCTGCGGAAAGGGGATTGGAAGTGTCTTCAAATACCTCCCTGCGGCCGTCATGGGTAATCCTGACCCAGGGAATCTCCAGCCGGTCCTGATCCCGGGCCATGTATTCCACACTGTTGGCGATCATCATGTGATAGTGGATCCCCGAGCCCTTCATGAGGGAATGTTCCTCGCCGCCGATCTTTAGGATAAGCCGCATCCCGAACGGAGTGCTGGTCTCGTCGCCGTGGTAGTAGGAATGGACCTGCTCGCGGTATCCGATGAACTTCTTGGGCCAGTGGCACTGCTCGCAGGTGTCCCTGGCGGGGCGCAGGTTGTGTATGGGCGTGGGTATGGGCTTGGGGTAGTTGCCCATCATGACGGCGAACACCTGCCGGATACCGGAAAACTTGGAGCGCACATACCATTCCGCCCCGGAGCCGATATGGCATTCCACACAATCCACCCGCGCATGGGAGGAATAGGCGTAGGTGGTGTATTCGGGCGACATGACCTGGTGGCACATATTGCCGCAGAACTCGTTGGATTCGGTGATGTGATAGACCTGATAGGAGCCGGCCGCCATGGCCATCAGCAGAAACATCACCCCGGCTATTCCGCCAAAAAGCCCCAGCCGGTGTGCGCGGATGCGCAAGTCCAGCACCAGGTCCGGGCCCATCATGTTGGCGCCGGCCTTCTTGCGGCGGTAGCCCTCGATGAGTATTCCCACCGGGATCACCGCCATGCCGATCAATACGAAGGCGAAATATACCAGGAACAGAATACCGCTGTAGGCCAGGGAAACCGCCTGTAGAAAATCCAGCGCCAGGGTGACTCCGGCGGTGAACACTCCGATGCTGATCACGAACAGACCAAAGAGACTGATCCAGTTTATGTACAGCCGCGACCGATACCAGTGTACCAGCTGCCATTCCGCACTATGAGCTTTTACTTCGGGAGGCAGTTCCCGGGGATTCTCCTTTTCCGTCATGATCCAACCTTTCCGAGAATGGTTTTCTGCATGCCTTCAAGTTTAGGTTCTCCCATGCCGGCCACAGGCGTCAAGGGTGAACAGCTTGCCGGGACAACAATTTTGCCCGCGGGAAGAAAATGCACCCGGACTAAACACCGCCAAAAAAAAACGCCGGGCCCGGTTTTTGTTTCCGGGCTCCGGCGTTGCAGTGATCCAGCCAATCCATTCCGGAAATATTTCCGGAACCGGATCATCCGACCTTTTTAAGGCACGGGGTGCTTGATCTTGTCGGAACGCTTCGCGTAGTCAAACTCTTCCCAGCTGGGATTCTTGAAGGTCTCACCGTTGATGGTGATCTCCTTGACATGGCAGCGCTTGCAGGTTTCCTCGCTGGGGAAATGCATGCCCAGCTTCTTGCCGGTGGCGCTTTCCTTCTTCTTGTCGCCTTTTCCGCGCTCCTTGTGAATCTTCTGCATGACCTTCTTCTTCTTGTACTCACTGCCGGGCCCGTGACAGGTTTCGCACTGGACGCCGTCTTCCTTCTTGAACTTCTTGTCGAACTTGTCATCAGACTCGCCATAGGCGGTGACATGGCAGATCAGGCAGCGCTTGTCGCTTTGGGGATTGTCCACGCCATTTTCCTTGCCGCGCTTCATGGCCTTTTCCTCGCCGAGAATCTTGTAGGTCTTGCTGTGCTTTGATTCCTGCCAGGCTTTCAGGGCGTTTCCGTCCTTGTCCTTCTTGTGGCACTTCTTGGTGCATCCCTCAACCCCGATATACTGGGGATCGCCGGCTTTGGCGGAGGAGGGAACGGAAACCGTCCACGCCACCACAAAAATCAGGGAAAACAAAACAAGTGATATCGATTTCATACCTTTCATTTCTTCACCTTGCATAGAATGGTTGTTGAAATTCGGTAATCAGTTTACCCCCGCTCTACCTTTCCGGCCGGCAGTCATAAAGACCGCCAGCCGGAAAGGGCTGCTGGAAAACATCATACCCCAATCGCACTACTCAGACTTCCGCATTTCGTTGCGCTTCTTTTTCATTTTAGAAAGCAGCTCCTCGGATGTGCTTTGAACCTTCTTCAGATCGAAAGCGTGCCATTGCACCGAGAGATTTCTTATCTGCGGGTCTGCCTTTTCCATGAACGCCTTGGCGTCCTTGGGATTGGACCGTGTAATTATATAGCGGTAATACCGATTTATCGACAGCATGTCGTGCAGCACCTTTTCCGCTATATTAGGCACTTCGGGTGCGATATCCTTTTTGGTGTTGTGACAGAACTGACATGTCTTTTTAACATTGTTGACATTCAGCACACCAGTACTTACCGAACCGTGACAAGTCACGCAGGTCGGGCCGTGCTTGACCGCCTTGGATTCCTTGAGTTCCTCGAAGTGTTTGCTGGTTTTATACTGCTTGAACTCATCCTTGTGACAATTGGCACAGGTATTGGGGATATTCAGGTAATATGTGGGGCTGTTCTCATCGGAGGCCCGCAAACTGCCTTCGGGATGGGCCTTGTCCTTGTCCTTGGCTTCGGGATTTCCACCATGGCACTCGACGCAACCCACGTTCTCCGCGCTGTGCACGGAAACCTTCCATTCCTCGAAATAATCATACAGCTTCTTGTTGGTTACCAGAAAATCCTCGTTGCTGTGGCACTCAACACAAGTGTTGGGTTTGGTTTCAGCCAGGGCCACCCCGGGCAGCCCCGCGGCAACGCAAAAGACCAGCAGCGCTCCAGCGGCGGCAAAGGCCAGCATCCAGCCGGCCTTTTTCCTGTTGTCGGCTTCAGGCGCAGTGCCATTGGCCTGATTTTTTTCAACGGACATAAGAAATCCTCTGATGTTTGCGTTGTGTACAACCTCGTTTTCAGTCAGCCTGGGCGACCGTTTTGGCCGCGCCGGGATTGGCGCCTGGAGCCTTGATGCGTCCCAGTTCAACTGCAAGCACCACCTTAGCCAGTAGCGTGAATATAAGGAAACCAATACACCAAACGGCGATGGATATCCATATTTCAGCCCAGGAGGGAGAATATTCGAGAATTTCCCCCAAGGGTGTGGGAATGAACCCGGGAATGATAAGACCCATTCCTTTCTCGATCCAGACTCCCACAATCGCCAGTGCACAGGCAACATTAAACAGCGTCTGATTGGCCCTGAGCTTATAGGTGGACATGATGACCAGGGCGATCAGGTTCATGGTGATCGCCGACCAGATCCAGGGGACCAGCCCATGATAGCCATGCTCTCCCATGAACAGGTAGGTCGCCGACTCCACATGCTCGGTGGAATGATAAAACTCGGTAAAAAGCTCCACTCCCAGGAAGAACAGGTTGATCTGCAGGGATACCGTAACGATGAGTCCCACCACCCTGAGTACTGATTCCTTGACCTTGAACTCGGTGATCATGGAGATGACCTGCAATCCGAGAATGATCAGGGCCGGCCCGGAGGTAAAGGCCGAGGCCAGAAACCGGGGGGCCAGAATGGCCGTGTGCCAAAAGGGCCGGGACACGTTGGAAACCAGCAGGAAGGCCGTGACGGTGTGGATTGAGAACGCCCAGACCACCGAAAGCAGAACCCAGGGATAATAGGCCTTCTTGTTGGGTTCGTGTCCGGAGTACTTGGTGTAGACAATGTATACAAGGATGCCCAGGTTGAGCAGCAGGTACACGGTAAGCACCACCACGTCCCAGGCCAGCAGGGATATGGGGAAGTTGAACTTGCCCAGCAACGGCAGCATGTGCCAGATGCGCTCGGGCCGCCCCAGGTCCACCGTGACGAAGGTCATACACATGATACATGCGGCGATGGCCACGCATTCGCCCAGCAGCACCACTTCCTTGACATCCTTGCGGTCGAATATGTAGGCCGGAATGACCAGCATGACGGCCGCGGCGGCCACCCCCACCAGATAGGTGAAGTTGGCGATGTAGGCACCCCAGGAGACCTGATCGCTCATCCCGGTGACTATCATGCCGTGGGCCAGCTGCTGGCCATAGAAATACACCCCGATCAGGATTATAAGCGTCAGCCCTCCCAACCAGGCGTGATACTTCGGCCCCCCCCGAAGCATCTCCTTTATCGAATCGATTATGAAAGCTAGCATCGCAATACCCTCAGTCTGAGAAATACCAAAACTTGGGATCCGTCCCGAGATCTGACTTCAGGCGGAATACCGTTTTATTTTCAAGAACATAGCGGATATCGCTATTGGGGTCGAGCAGATTG
The DNA here is from genome assembly GCA_029879595.1 of Deltaproteobacteria bacterium. GTDB lineage: Bacteria > SAR324 > SAR324 > SAR324 > JACQKK01 > JAOUPZ01. Next base: position 9,257 of record JAOUPZ010000072.1, read on the forward strand.
CCGAAAACCCTGGCCCCTGTCGGACAGGCCTCAAGGCAGGCCGGCAGGCGGCCCTTCCTGGTTCGTTGCAGACAGTAGGTGCATTTTTCCACCACTCCCCGGTAGCGGGGGCGGTTGCTCAGGTAGTGGGTATCGGTGTTGATCTCCTCGGCCGAGAGCTTGGGGTCGGCCCAGTTGAACCGGCGGGCCCAGTAGGGGCATGCCGCCATGCAGAACCGGCAGCCGATGCACCAGTTATAGTCCACCACGATCACCCCATCGGGCTCCTTCCAGGTGGCCCCCACCGGGCAGGCATTGGTGCACGGGGGGTTTTCGCACTGGTGGCACTGCACCGGCAGGTACCACTTGCCCTTGGCCGGCACTGTCTCCGAGTCGAAATAATGGTTGGAAAGCCCCAGCTCCATGCCGCCCTGATCCAGTTCCAGCACACGGATGTACTGAATCTGCGGGTCGCGGCTCTGGTTGTTTTCCGCCATGCAGGCCTCAACGCACTTGCGCACGCCCTTGCACTTGGAAACATTCAGGGCGTAGCCGAAGACCACGCCGGGAATGGGGGGCTCGTTGCCCACCTTGATGTCCGCGCCGTAATCGCGCTTGGCCTGGCGTTCTATCCGGGCGATAGCCTCGGCTATCTCCTCCTTGCTCATTTTCTGATAGTGATCCTGAAACAGCGTGCCCACGGTATCGGAGAAGCTGCTGCCTCCCTCCTCGGTCGCCTGCTTGGCCACCACCGAACCGCCTCCGAATATCATTGCCGCCAAACCGGCAAGGCTTCCCCTGCGCAGAAGCTTCCTGCGCGAAAAACCCGATTTGACGGGAGCGGAGGCCTGTGATGTCTGAGATTTTTCGTCAGCCATTCCTCAATACCTCCTCAATGTTTTTTCCCGAGGCGGTCCCAGATCTGCAGATGGGGCTGCGCCGCGTGAGGTTCATGTGATCCCTTCTCCAGCCCGGACCGCACCAGGGGCACGGGGCTGAGCTTGTAGGGCTTGATGGACGGGGAGTGCGGATCGTGGCAGGCCGTGCAGTTGAGCAGTACGCGCTCTCCCTGCCATGTGCCAATCTTCTCCCTGTCCTTAACGAGGAATTCCTTGTAGGTCAGGGGGATGGCCTTGGGATCGGAAAAGGCCCCCACCCTTTTTCCGTGTCCGCCGAAATACCAGTCTTTCTGCCGTTCAAAATGGCAGTCACCACAAAGCTTGTAGGATTCATTGAAGCCTATGGTGTCCCCCCACTTGCCCTGGAGAACATTCATGTCCGGGGGGTTGTGACAGGCGTCATAGCACCAGAACCGGCCCCCGCCGTGTTCAAATTTGATCTTGGGATGCTCCTCTTCCAGGATGCGGACTCTTTTATCCATGGAATCCTGGTCGTGGCAGTCATCACAAGGGTAGAACTCCATTGACGGCTGGCGTGGCTTCACCTTGAAGCCTGGAGCCTCTTCAATGGTTTTCCCCGAGTTGATGCGGCCCCTCACGGAATTGTTCCGCGCCTTGAGACCCTTGATCACCTCTTCCTGGCCTGGCGGGTTCTTGGCCAGCGCTTCTGAAAGCAGCGGACCGAAAAACCATCCCACGGAAGCTGTTCCCACCAGCGCCAGCAAGACGGCCAGCCGGACCGGATTATTATTGCGGGTTTTTCCCGAAATTAGTTTCATGCGTTCCCTCCGTCATGAATTTGCTTGGCTAAACTCCCCTTACTAAATCACATTGAAGCTTGCGCCCCTGTTGATCACCCCGCTCACGCACATCGTGTTTCGCACATCGTGTTTCGCACAACGTGCGGTTCGGGCTGCCTGCCGGACTTTCACCCCAGGCATCCGTGTAGTCTTGCGCATTAAATCCCGAAGACTACCCGGATAGAGATTCTCATCCGATCAATTTGTGTTTTGTTTTTGCTTTTCGTTCTTCCCTTCCCCGCCTGCAACACTCTTTTATTTTCCCGAATTACCCCTATACCGGCTTTAAAACCTTTTGCCAACCGAAAAAAAAAACCATGCTTTGATTTTTTTTTAGGGGTCCTTTTTTTTTTGTTGTGAATTTCTTATA
>JAOUPZ010000367.1 GCA_029879595.1 Deltaproteobacteria bacterium
TCCAGGTTTTTCAGAATCTGATGGAAAACGCCAAGCGCTTTATTCCCAGCGAAGGCGGAAGCATTACAATATCCGCCACCAGGAACGATAAAATGTGGCAGTTCTGCGTGGCAGACAATGGGATCGGGATTGACCCATCCCAGCATGAGAGAATCTTCCAGATTTTCAGGAGGCTGGAAAGCGGCACCGATAAAAAGCATCTGGGCATCGGTCTGTCCCTGGTCAAAAAAATTATCGAAAACTATGGCGGCCGTATCTGGGTGGAGTCTCAAAAACAGCAGGGATGCCGGTTTTTCTTTACCATTCCAGAAGGCGAAACAAACCTTTCGTAATTGACAGATTATCGTGATTTGGATTACATTAAATGGTACAAGAGCCAGGAAACAGCGCCAACCCAGGAAACGGCAAAACAGGGCTCAAGTAGCGCTGGCAAAACGGCAGCGACTTGATATGAAAGGGAAAGGCTGAACAGGTCCAGGTGAAAAACCTCGACCTGCTGTGAAATGAAATTCCGCAGGGTTTGCAAACCTTAGCATAAATGCCGGCAAGGCCACCCAGCTTTGAGTTCGCTTCAGGCCGGTTTATCAAAACTGCTCCGAAACCTCAGTATATTAGGGAGGAATAATGCTGCGAAACATTCCTATTCTGCTGGTGGATGACAGCGAAATGGATACCGAACGGGTGAAACGCGCCTTTGAAAAAGCGGGGATCACCAATCCATTGATTGTTTCGATAAACGGGGAAGAAGCACTGAGCCTGCTCAATGAGATCAACCACAAGAAAGAACCGTCTGATCAAATGCCAGGCTTGATTCTGCTGGATCTCAACATGCCGATCATGGACGGCTTTGAGTTTCTGGAAAAACTGCGCGCTGACAAAAACCTGCGTTACCTGCCGGTGGTTGTTCTTACCACTTCGACGAGCCCAAAAGAAATCATGTCGGCATATGAGAAAAATGTAGCCGGTTATATCATAAAGCCGGTTCGCTTCTCGGATTTCGTCGAGGCCATGAAGGAAATCGAAAACTACTGGTGCCGGAGCACAACTCCGGATGAAGTGAATCACACGGCCTATAGCTGAAAGGGACACTTTCAAAAGGTCTGCAATCCGAATAGATAATTTTCAGGTTTTGGAGCCTTGTTTACTTTATATATCGAAGACAGCCCGACTGATTACGAGGCCTTCCAAAGAATAATAGACAGACAGAGACCGGGGTCTGCCTATAAGAACGCCGAAAGCGCAAAAGAAGCCCTGGAAGTCCTCCAGGAAAACAATTTTGATATAGTACTCCTCGACCTGAACCTTCCGGACGCCTCCGGAATGGACCTCATTCAACAGATAAACAATCTGCCCATTGTGGTGCTTACCGGCTCAAACGAGTCAACCACCATTGTACAGGCCATGAAACTTGGCGCAGTGGATTATCTGGTCAAGGACGTTCGCGGAAAGCACCTGGACATACTTCCCATGACTCTTGAGCGCGCCTATGAGCACTGGCATGCGGAACAAAAGCTCAAGGAAAGTCAACTCCTGCTTCAGATCGTGTTTGACACCATTCCCCACCCGGTAGCCCTGAAAGACCTTGATGGGCGTTTCCGGATGGTCAATCTGGCCATGAGCAACAAGTACGGGCTTGAGGTCTATGAATTGATCGGAAAGCGGATCAGTGATTTTTATGGCCGGGGATCGGAGATCAATAAAATTTATGAAGAGCAGGACGTGCGGGTCATAAGCGAGGGAAAGCCCATTGTGATCCCTCAGGTTTTTTTGCAGCTGCCCAACGGACGGGAGGTCTGGGAGCGCCATCACCGGGTTCCGTATCGGGATAAAAACGGCAACATCGTTGGAATCGTTGTCATGGACGAGGACATCACCGAGGCCAAGAACACGGAAACCGCCCTGCGCCAGGCCCAGCACATGGAAAGCCTGGCCGTTCTTGCCGGGGGCATCGCCCACGACTTCAACAACCTGCTGGTTCCCATCATGGGATACGCGAGTATGCTGCTCAGCAATACCAATGAATCCACCGAGGTATATCAGCAGCTCAAGCAGATCGAGAGTTCCAGCGAACGGGCTGCGGAGCTTTGCCGGCAGATGCTGGCCTATGCCGGTCAGGGCAGCCTGGAAAAGCAGGATACCAACCTGAATCAGCTGATCCGTGAAATGATCTCGCTGATAAAAACCGCGTTGCCCAAAAGCGTATCCGTGGACATCCAGGCTGAAGCCGACCTTAGTACGGTTTTCATAGACCGCACCCAGTTGCGCCAGGTGGTTATGAATCTGGTGATAAACGCCGGCGAGGCCATTGGCAATAAGGACGGCCGGATTATTATCACCACCTCGCAAATTGAGGCGGACAGGGACTATTTATCCGCCTTTCTTCAGGCCGAGGAGCTGGCGCCGGGACCATACCTGAAAATTGAAATTGACGACAACGGAGAGGGGATCTCTGAAGAGGTGCTGCCCCGGATTTTTGAGCCCTTCTTCACCACCAAGTTCACCGGTCGCGGGCTTGGACTTTCCGCCGTCGCCGGAATAGTGAGGGCACACAACGGAACACTGAAGGTTGAAAGCGAGCCTGGAAAAGGCACCTGCTTCACCCTGCTGATTCCACCTTCACACAGTCAGCAGGTCGCCCCCCCGAAACCGGAAAAAACCATCTCCTTTGAATCGTCGGGCACCATTCTCATTGTGGACGATGAGCAAAACATCAGGGAAGTTCTGGCCAGCATTCTGGCCTCATGGGGCTATGATGTCCTTACCGCCGAGGATGGCGCTGAAGCCTTGAGCATTTTTGAAACCCGGGGCAAGGATATAAATCTGATGCTGGTGGATTTGACCATGCCGATCATGGATGGCGTCATGATCACCAGAAAAGTCAAGGATATGCACCCCGACCTGCCAGTGATCCTTGCCAGCGGTTATTCCGAAGTGCATCTGCGGTCAAAATACGGTGACGACCTGTTCTCCTCCTTTCTGCAAAAGCCCTTCCGGATACAACTCGTCCGCAGCATTGTCAACTCATTGCTGGGTCAGGAGACATAACCCGGTGCCGGGCCTCCGGCTTGAAATGGCCCCGCTCAACTTGCCGGCCTTCGGAATAATCAGGAGCCAAACCCCACTCAACC
>JAOUPZ010000368.1 GCA_029879595.1 Deltaproteobacteria bacterium
CCGGGCCACGATCAGCGAACTCAAAAGATTCGGGCTGACGGTGCTGGCCATCGGCACATCCATCCCGGATCTTTTGAGTTCGCTGATCGTGGCCCGGCAGGGAAAGCCGGACATGGCCGTCAGCAACGCGGTGGGCAGCAATATTTTCGATATCCTGGTGGGACTGGGAGTGGTGTGGATGGTGGTCATCCTCTCCCGCGGGGAAAACATACCCATCGGAATCGAAAACCTCAATGGATCGGTGGCGCTGCTGATGGCCTCGGTAGCCGCGTTGTCATTCGTGCTCATTAGCCAGCGCTGGCGGCTGGGACGCCGCGCCGGGCTGGTGCTGGTATCACTGTACGGCCTGTACATGACCGCCACCATTGCCGGCTGGCTCTGAACATCCGCCCCCCCGCCCCGGTAATGCAGCCGGGAACCACACCGATAACTTTCCCTCTTTGCCAGAACGCCATAATCTCACGGATTCCACCTGTACAGGGCGGGCCGGCTGTCGTCATTTGGAGCTTGCTCCTGCCTCCCGCATTTTTTTTAATGCTGGTCCTAAAGCAGCACTCCCCGTTCCCATATCACGCAAAAAAACCCTCCTGATATTCCGCAATATACACGCTCGGAAAATTACGTTCGTATATGACATAAAAACAATGTTTAGTGCACATAAATTGCGAATTTTTACAGGGCGATAAAATATTTGATTTCAAGCAGCAATCCTGTACCATTTGGTTGTTGGATATGGTGAGGTTCATCGCCTTGAGAAGAGCAGTAATTTTATTTTGAATCATTTTCAGCAGATTAAAACAGAGGAAGTAAACAAATCTTTATACTGTGATTTTTTCATACACGCATCCTCGAAAAACAAACACCTTATCCTTCCTTTTCGCAAGTTTCGGCATACCACGGCGGGCTGCAAGCAAATAGTGTGATAACTGTGCCACCGCGTGGAATATCCGGCAGGCACCAGTGGCAGTCACACAGACAGATAGGCAGGCAGGCAGAATCACAAAAATGTGGGAACCCCTGGGAATTCAGCTTTTGTTTCCAGGCACAACCTGACAGGAACGCATTTTCAGGCCAGCCAATCGTTAGATGGAAAAATCAAAAGGGATTGAGTCAATAGTAATGATCATGGAAAAAAAATCGGCCCGCTATACCACAAGAAAGAGCATCCTGTTGAAAAGTCTGGGAACCCGGGTGAGAGCCTTGCGCACCAAACAGCGCTGGAGCCAGCAGGTGCTGGCCAAAAACGCCGGATTGAGCCCCAGATTCATCGCCCAGCTGGAAAGCGGCCAAAGTAACATCTCTATTTCAAAGCTGGACAATGTGGCCGAGGCCCTGGGCTGCCCACTGATCAACCTGATCCGGTTTGAAAGGATGGACTCAGTATCCACCATCACCTCCGATGACAAGCTGCTGGGGGAGATCGTGTCAATGCTCGAGGGGAAAACCGAGGCTGAACTGTTCGCGGTGCGCCGCCATCTGGTGGCGGGCTCAGCGGGAAATACTTCCGGGGTGCCCAATATAATCACCCTGCTGGGTCTCCCGGGAACGGGAAAAACATCCATCGGCAAAGAGGCGGCCCGCTCACTGCGCAGAAAATTCCTCTCCCTGGACGAACTGGTGGTGGAGGAAAGCGGATTTTCCATACCGGAAATAATAGAGATCCATGGCGAAAGACGGCTGAGAAAGCTGGAGTTCGAAGTTCTCCTCAAACTGGTGGAAAACAAAGAACGGATTGTGCTGGAGGTGCCGCCGGGAGCGGTGACCAACACGGATACCTTCACCATCCTGCACACCTGCACCCTGCCGGTATTTTTGAAAACCCGGCCCGAGGAGCTTTTCAAAAGAGCCTTCTCGGAAAAGAGCCGCTGGGCCACCGCCGATAAGGTGAAAGCCCTGGACAATCTGCGCCAGGCCCAACAGGAGCGGCAGGTGCTTTTTGGCAGAGCCCGGATCACGGTGGACACAACCGCCAAGACACCGGAGGCCTGCTTCCGCCAGCTGATGCAGGAGATAAAGCAGCTGAAATAAGGGGGAGCCGGTTCAATCGTTCAGGCCGCCGGGAAGGCCCCGGAGGGCTTTCATCCGCCGGCCTATGCCCGGGGGGAGGGGGCCTGCTACTGGAACTGCGCCAGACTTAGTTCCTCGATTGTTCCGTCAGCCAGCTTGTAGGAGATGGTTTTCTCATCCACCCATTTGAGGTCCAGGCTGGGCAGAGTATTCCTGATGTTGTGACCCAGGGAGTGGACCCTCTCGTCCTCGTAAAGCACGACATGCAGCTTCATTCCGAAAATGCTTCGGGAGCCTGATTCGGTCTCCTCCTTTTCCGCCGAGGTAATATGGTAGAAAGTCACCCCATTAAGTCCGGCCTCAGCGCCATCGGCTGTCTTGGATGAGGGGAGCAGGTCGTATATCTTACTCTCAATCACCCGGTACAGCTTCTTGTAGACCACCCCATCCAGCACCAGCACCACATGAAACAAGCCCTTGCCCACCGGCTTGATGCGCGGAGGCTTGTCGAGTTCCTCCACCACCCTGACCCCCAGTGTTTGCTCCTGCCCGTTGTCTGCCAGGAAGACAAACCGCCCTTCCAGTGTCAGGGGCAGCACGTCCTGTATGGTCTGCCCATCCACGCTGTACAGCAGGATACTGTTCAGGTACACCCCGTTGCCGGGACGGTTTTCCGGAAACACTGCATACTGCTCGAACTTTACGGTGCCGCGAAACTTTGGGCCGGAGGGAAACTGCTCCACCCCGGTGGCGGGGCTGGCCAACAACAGGGCCGCCACAACCGGCAACATGGCCTTCAAGGCCCATGACTTCGGCAGGGGCGGAACACCGCCCCGGGGACGCAGGTAATTATGAGGCTTCAAAACATCTCCATGGCCAGACTGTCCATTGCCAGCTGATCGTATCGCGGGCTGATAATTCCACCGGATGCCCTCCTTCGTGGAACCGGGAAGCATTGTGGATACAGGCTAAAATGCTAGTGGACAACCGGAAGAAAGGCAAGACCCCCGCATAAAAGGAAGTCCTGCGGCGCTGCCTGAAAACATCAGAACAGACCACTCACCTTGCCCATCTCGTCTGTGTCGATCATTTCCGCAGCGGGGTGCTT
>JAOUPZ010000073.1 GCA_029879595.1 Deltaproteobacteria bacterium
TTGTTGACCTGATTGGGGTAATCGGAGCGGCCCGTGGCGATGATCGCATCCGGGCGGGCCTCCCGGGCCACCTCATAGGGTATTTCCGGGTCCGGGTTGGCCAGGGCGAATATGATCGGGTCGGCGGCCATGGTCTTCACCATTTCCACGGTAAGCACGTTGGGAGCCGAGAGCCCCACGAACACATCCGCGCCGTCCACGATATCGGCCAGGGTGCGGGCGGGGGTATCCTGTACGAATTCTTCCAGATAGGGGTGCATGTTTTTTTCCCGACCCTTGTACACCACTCCGTCAATATCACACAGGAATATGTTCTCCTTCTTCACGCCCAGGGCCAGATACAGGTTGGCGCATCCCAGGGCCGCCGCCCCGGCTCCCGAAAACGCTATCCTGATTTCCCCTATTTCCTTGCCGGTCAGTTCCAGGGCGTTCAGCAGCGCCGCTCCGGTTATTATCGCCGTCCCATGCTGATCGTCATGAAACACCGGAATGCTCATCTGCTTTTGCAGGGCCGGCTCGATATAAAAACACTCCGGGGCCTTTATATCCTCCAGATTTATGCCGCCGAAGGTGGGCTCCAGGGCCTTCACCAGTTCCACAAATTTTTCCGGGTTTGTTTCCGCCACCTCCAGGTCAAACACATCCAGGTCCGCCAGTTTCTTGAACAGCACCCCCTTGCCCTCCATCACCGGCTTGGAGGCATCCGGCCCCAGATTGCCCAGCCCCAGCACGGCGGAGCCGTTGGAGATCACCCCCACCAGGTTTCCCTTGGAGGTATACTCATAGGCCAGGTCCTTGTCGCGGGCTATCTCCTCACAGGGATAGGCTACGCCGGGTGAATAGGCCAGTGTGAGGTCCTTCTGCGTGGCAGTCGGCTTGGTGGGCCTGACCTCGATCTTGCCCTTGCGTTCACGCTGATGATAGTCCAGCGCTTCCTGTTTCAGTGTGGCGATGTCTTTCATGCAGACCCTTGGTATGGGTTCCCAACCTGCGCCGGCCAGGAGCAGGTTTTCCCGAGTTTGAATAAACTAATTGATGACCCTATGCAGGCCCAAAAACCGCTTTTTCCCCGGGACCCGCCGGCGCCCGGGGCGTTCCGTGCAGGCGGTCCTTCAAACCCGGCTGTTCCTCTGGCGTGGAGCCGGCCCGGTCAGACTATGACCGCTCCCGCATCCCTCATCTGCCTGTAAGCCCGCTCCTCGTCGTCCGGATCAAGGTTCACGGCCCGGCAACCTCCAGGGTTCACCTGGACACTGAAGCCGAATCGCAGACCGTCCAGAACGGAGAACAAAACACAATAGTCGGTGGCCAGTCCCACCACCTCAAGCAGCCCGATGTTCCGATCCTGCAAAAAAGCCCGCAGCCCTGTTTCCAGCCGGCCATCGTTATCGACAAAGGCGCTGTAGCTGTCAATGGCCGAATCCTGTCCTTTGCGGAACACCGGATCGCCCGCGCGGACCTGAAGATCCTTGTGAAATTCCGCGCCGTGGGTGCCCTGCACGCAGTGATCGGGCCACATTATCTGGTCAACGCCCCCCAACTGGATCACCTGCCCCACCTGAGTGCCGGGATTGCTGGAAGCGAAACTGGCGTGGCCAGCGGGGTGCCAGTCCTGCGTGAAGATCACCAGCGGAAACTCATCCCTGCGGGCGTTGATGAAATCCACCACCTCATCCCCCCGGTTTACCGCCAAGGCACCCCCGGGACAGAAATCGTTCTGGACGTCTACTACAAGCAGGGTCTTCATAATCGCGCTTCCATGATGGGCAACTTCTCCTTGCCGGCGGGATATTCCCCGCCTAGATGTCCATGTGCTCCGGAAATTTCAGCGAGTTCTGGTCCGCGGCGGCCAGCAGGGTGTTTCGCATCAGCATTATCACCGTCAGCGGCCCCACCCCGCCCGGGACGGGCGTAATGGCCGCGGCCCTGGCGGAAACCTCGTCAAAGGCAACATCCCCGGCCAGGCGATAGCCCCGCGGGCGTGAGGGATCATCCACGCGGTTCACTCCCACGTCGATGACCACCGCTTTTTCAGCCACCATATCCGCCTTGATCCACTCCGGCCGCCCGATGCCCACGATCAGGACATCCGCGCGGCGGGTATGCTCGGCAATATCAGGCGTCCGGGAATGGCAAACGGTTACAGTGGCGTCCACACCCTTGTGCGAAAGCAGCAATGACATGGGCCGTCCAACAATATTGCTGCGGCCGATAACCACCACGTTCTTTCCGGAAACCGGCACCTGGTAATGCTTGAGCATTTCCATGATACCTGCGGGCGTGCAAGGGGCAAGGTGGTGCTCTCCCTGGGCCAACAGTCCGAAGTTGTAGGGGTGGAAGCAGTCCACGTCCTTGGCCGGATTAATCAGCCGGGTTATCCGGGGCTCATCCAGGCCCTTGGGCAGCGGCAGCTGACAGAGAATTCCATGGGTGGCAGGGTCCTCGTTCAGCCGGGCCACCAGGGCCTCCAGTTCCTCCTGTGTTGTTTCCGCCGGCAGAAAGTGATCCTGGGAGTGAATCCCCAGCTTCTCTGCGCGAACCAGCTTTCCCTTCACATAGGAATGTGACTCCGGGTTGTCTCCAACCAGAATGACCGCCAGGGACGGATTGACGCCCTGCTCTTTTAACCAGCCAACGCCACCCGCCAGACGGGTTTCAATGGCCTCCACCACCTCCTTGCCAGATAAGGTTTTCATAATTGTTCTTTTATCCTGAGTGTGTCTTTTTGTTGCTCCGGTGACAGCTGTTCGCCGGCGCGGTTATTTGCCGTTTCCCGCGGCCCTGCGGCTGCGTTGGTCCGGGTCCTTTGCACTAGCCTACCAAGCCCGGGGCTACCCTGTCAGCCCTGTTTTACCAACATCGTACCCAGACGGTAAATGAGGTATAATTATTGTGGAACAGCGGCCTTGCCCATGAAAGTGCCGCCGCTGACGCGAAACGCCGTAAATGGCCTGGAGCGGAAACCTGAACAGGCGGTTTATCGTTGAAAAGATGGACCAACACCCGGGCCTTATAAGGAGAACGAATGATGAAAAGTATTATCGTGGGTCTTGACGGCTCCCCTGCATCGCAGTCCGCGCTGGCAGAGGCCATCTTCTGGGCCAACAGGCTCAAGGCGGAACTGCGGGGCCTTTTTGTCGAAGATGAACAAAGGTTTCTCACCTATCCTCCGGGGATTTCCGCCGAGGGCGGTATTCCCATTGCCGTGCCGATAGCCAATGAGGATATGGAGGAGGAGAACCGGAAAATCCAGGCCGAGGGGGATGAACTGCAACGGGTTTTCCAGAACGCCTGTGCCGAGTTGACAACGCACCATGTGTTTCGGCGTGTGCGGGGGAATGTCAACGAGGTGCTGACCCGCGAGGCCCTGGCCGCCGACCTGGTGGTGCTGGGCAGACGGGGCCTGTCCGACGGCCCCGATTCCAGGAAGCCCGGACCCACCACGGAAGCCCTGATCCATGGTTCTCTGCGTCCGGTGCTGGTGGTGCCGGAAAACGCCAAGGTCGGCTCGGGAGCCCTGTTCGCCTATGATGGCAGCCAGGGCGTACAGCGTGTTTTGGTACCGGGGACCATTCTGGCCAGGGCCAGGGAAGGGGATGTGCACGTCATTTCGATCCTGGACGACCGTGAAAAGGCCGACCGGCTGGTCCGCACCCTGGATGAGTACTGGCGTCCCCATGGCATCAAGCCCGTATATATTCCCGGTGAACGCACCGGCAGGGTCTCGGATATGATTACCGACATCGCCGCGCAAAAAGAAGTGGGGTTCATTGTCATGGGGGCGTTCGGACACAGCCCGCTCAGTGAGTTTATTTTCGGCTCCACGACCCTGGAGGTGCTGGAGAAAACCGACTGTCCGGTGCTGCTGATGGTCTGACCCAAGCTGATGGACTGGCCCGGCAGTTCCGGATTTCCCGGCCCGGGCCAATACAAATAATGCGGCGCGGGAGGTCAGGGGGTGTTTTTGTTGATGCCGGCCCGCCCGGTTTCCAAACGACGGGCCGGTTATAATTCCAGGCAGGTTTACATGTCCTTGAAGTCGGAATCCTTCAGGGCTTCGAACTGGGGTGGGGCCTGCCCGCCGGAGATGTCCCGGTCCGCCTCCAGGCGGTCCCGCAGGCTAATTTTCCGTGGCGGCGCTGCTTCCTCCTCCAGATCATCGTCATCATCATCGTCATCATCAAAGTCCGGCGGCACCGGCGCCCTGAGCGGGGCGGTCCTGCTGGCCATATTTGCGCCGGGCCGGGCCTGGGGCTTCACCTGGATATCCGGTCTTTTCGGCTTTTTTTCTTCCAGTTGCAGGCTTGCACCGGCGTTTTTATCGTTATCGGACTGGCCGACAACCTTCACCAGTTGGCTGACCATATTCAGCAGTTCCTGGGCCTGTGAGGAAAGTTCCTCACTGGATGAAGCCGTCTCCTCGGCATTGGCGGCATTGCTCTGGGTGACCCCGTCCATCTGGCTTATGGCGGAATTCACCTGCTCGATACCCCGGGCCTGTTCCTTGCTGCCGCTGGCCACTTTTTCCATCAGCCCCGACATGCTCTGAATGGAATCACTGATATCCTTCAGCAGGGTCTCCACCTCCTCGGCCGTGGTTACGCTCATGTCGGCGCGCTGCTGGGATGTCTCCAGCATGGCGTTGGTATCCTTGGCGGCTTCGGCGCTCCGCAGGGCCAGGTTGCGCACTTCCTCGGCCACCACAGCGAAACCGCGCCCCGCATCTCCCGCCCGGGCGGCCTCAACCGCTGCATTAAGGGCCAGCAGATTGGTCTGGAAAGCTATTTCATCAATGGTCTTGATAATCTTGGATGTTTCATCGGAGGCCTGCTTGACCTCCCTGATGGCATTGACCATCCGCGCCATGGCTCCGGATCCGTGCTCCACCAGTGTGCGGGCATTCAGGCTCTGATCGTTGGCCTCCGTGACGTTCTCCACGTTCTGAGTGGTCATGGATGATATCTCCTCCAGTGTGCTGGAGGTTTCCTCCAGGCTGGCGGCCTGCTGCGATGATCCCGAGGCCAGGGCCTGGGAGGATGAGGAGACCTGCATGGCCGCGGAGGTGATCTGATTGGAGGCGTTGGTGAGCATGTCCACCACGCGCTTGATGGGGTTGGTGATGGAACGGGTCAGCGAACCTGTTATGAACGGAACCAGTACCAGCAGCAGCAGCAGCGATATTCCGGCGGTGCCCATCATTACAAAATCCAGATATGTGATGGCCTCAAAGGCCTCGGCTTGATCCATCTCTGAAAGCAGCACCCATTTGACACCGAATATATCCAGCGGGGTGAAAGAACTGAGCACCGGATTGCCGTTGTAATCGGTTATTATCTCCGTGTTGGAAACGCCATTGAGGGCATCCCTGACCCCCTTGGTGTCAACGCTCCCTTTTTCCGGGTTGGCGAAAGACTTCACCACGGAATGAAACTCCGGGTCCAGAAATGAATCGGACCGCATGCGCTTGTTTGGTCCGACCAGATAGGACTCCCCCGTTTTTCCCATGCCATCGCGCTGGGTCATTATTTTATTGATCTCCCCCAGGGGCATCTGGAAGATGATCACCCCTATCTTCTCTCTATCCTGGAAGACCGGGGCCGCAATGAAGGACGCCGGGGCCCCGTTGGAGGGAGCGTAGGGTCTGAAATCAACGAAGGCGATCTGGTCCGAACTTGCCAGGGCCTGAGCGGACTTGAACACCTCGGCGATGTTCTGGTTGGCGTATTCTCCGTTTACCAGACTGGTGGCATAATCCGATTCCTTGTACACCGAATAGACCACCCAGCCATCCATGTTCACCATGAAAATATCGTAATAGCCGAACTTGGTGAGGAACTCTCTCAAGGGAGGATGGAACCGCGTATGAACTTCGTTATAAAGGGCCTCACCCGGAGCGTTGTCCAGCAGGTGTTTCTTGCCGGCCTCATTGGGATTTTCCTTTATGTAAAGCCTCTGTGCCTCGGCCTTGGACATCTGCATGTCCATTTGTCCGAGTTGCCTGAAGCCGATGTTGAACAGCTTCAGGGCCTCGATGACATTCTCGTCTTTGGCTTTTGTAACTATCTGTTTATTGATCGTTTCAAAATAGGATGATATCTGGGTCTTTTTTATCTCACGAATGGCCGTAAGCTGGTTAAAGGCCATTTTTTCCAGGGCTCCAACCGCCTGATCTCTCGCCACCACTCCCACGATGATGGCCGGCGTAAACCCGACTCCCAGCATCAAAAACAATAATTTAGTGCCCAGTTTCATGTGCCAACTTCTCCGGAATTTAATAAATAAACAGATACTTCAAACATCAGTTCGTGTTTGAGGCAACCATAATATATCCCCAGAACATAGCAGAAGTATCTTGAGTTATGAATAGGGAGATCGGGTGATTTTTCCGTTAGCTCTGAAATAGCAGGAAAAACCAAAATATACAAATTTGCGGTGTGCTTTTTTTGACGTCTTGCGGGTATTCAAACCGTCCCATAACCACCCCGGTGTTTCCTGAGCGCACCAAAAAAAAGCCCCTGGATTTCTCCAGGGGCGCAGCCCGGGGCAGAGTGGACCCTACTCATGCCATTGGATGATCTGGATGGTCCCTGCGGCAGTCAGGGGCTCCCTGTAGCGGCCGGAGACAATAACCTTGACCGCAATGGAGCCATCCACCGCAAGGCTCGCGCCGGGAGCCGCCTCCCCGTTGCCCACACAGGTGGCATCGGATTCAAAGATCACGTCCAGGGAGGTCTCATCATCCTCCCCGCCCTGCCAGTCGCCTCCCCGGTAGAAACAGTGGGTATTACCCAGGGAGAGCTTTACCAGATATCGTTCTGTGTCTCCCGACACGGTTATATCGGACATGACGGGAATGCGGATGGTGGCACTCTGCGGCAGGTCATAGCTCCATTCATGGTTCACCCGCGGCCACTCGCGCATGGCGCTGAATTCCAGCGCAGCCGGCAGACTGGATCGCGCTTCCGGCTGCACACTGACGGCGGCTCCCCCGGTGACGTTCTGGCTGTCATCGAAGGCAAAGACCGTGTAGTAGTAGGTGACCCCGTTTTCCAGCCCGGAGTCCACCACGGTGACGCTGCTGCCCGGCTGATACAGCTCAGGGTCGGAACCGACATCCACCGCCACCCCGTCATCCGGGGTCAGGGGGCTGGAGTCGGTGGAGCGTCTCACCACCAGGGCCACGAGGTCCGCATCAGCCGGATTCACCCAGCTGAGAGTTGCCTCTCCATCTCCGGCGGCACTTTCCAGCATGGTCACCTCACCCGGCGGAGTGGTATCCGGCGGGGGCTCGGGAATGGGCGGAGGCGCGGTATTTACCGTGAAGGTGACCACCGCGGAGCCCACGTTCCCTCCGGCATCCGTTACCCTGACGGAGAGGACATGCGGCCCATCAGCCAGCCCGGTAACAAGCAGCGATCCCTCGGCCATGGCCAGCAGGGCCCCATCCAGCGATACTTCCGCTGACCCGGTGGCATTGGCGTCGCTGACCGTATAGAGCACAGTAACCGCACTGGCTGTCAGCTCAGAGCCCTCCTCCGGGTTGCTGATGCTCACCACGGGGGGCTTGGTGTCAATGGTGAAGGTGGCGGATGATGTCGCCGTAACCATTCCATCGGTGACCTCCACGCTGAGGACATAATCACCGTTTTCGGAGAACGGCCCGATCTTTTGGGATAGCGTTTCGCCCTCCACCCGGTTGCTCAACCCGAGTTCGGATTGCTCCAGGCCATTGACCAGCACCCGGGCCGAGGTGGAGTTGTAGGCCGTGAAGGTCAGCGAAACGAGGCCCGGGAAGATATTGTTGCCGGGCTGCGGCGACTGGATGACCACGGCCGGCAGGTCGAAGTTGATGGCAAAGGTTGCCGAAGCGGTGACCGGTTCAAACCCGCCCGCGTCATCCCTGGCTTCCAGGGTGAGGGTATAAACTCCGTCGGCTTCAAAATACAGCGACTCCTGATAGGTGCGCGGAATCGGCTGCACCGGGTTGATCACCCTGGGCACTCCCACTTCCTCGCCGTTAATGAACATCCGGACGAGGGTGGTTTCACTGGCGTTGTACCGTATGGAAATGTTGCGGTGCGAGAAGGTATGGATCAGGGCCGGATCGGGGTTGAGTATGGTGAGTACCGGCCCCCTGGAGTTAACCTCGAAGGTCGAGTAGACCACGCTTTCATTACCCAGCAGATCGACCGCCGCCAGTACCACCGTATTCAGCCCATCGGCCAGCGGGGAGCCGTCTTCATAGCTGAGCCCAGCGCCCAGGGCGCCCTGGATCGGCTGGAAGCCTGCCATTCCGCTGTATTCACCCGGATAGACAAATATTCTCAAGGCGCCCGGGGCTTCCAGGTCCATGTGCTGATCCAGCACATCAGCCTCCAGCACCGGGGTATCCGTGGTGATGTATTGCATATGACCGGGAGAGGCGATGACTATCTCGGGAGGCATGGTGTCCACCGAGAACAGGGCTTCGCCCCGGCCGGTATTGCCGGCGGCATCGGTGGCCAGCACCTCGACCAGGTAGTCCCCGTCACCTTGCACCTGGATGGTTTGGGCATCGGCCACCACAGGCCTGCTGGCGATCACGGTTCCCCAGGCATCCAGGGTGTGAAGAGTCACCTCCACCTGCGGCACAACCAGGGGCAGGCTGAGATCAGCCACACTGTAGTCCAGTGGAACCAGGGCCTCCGCGTACAGCCCGCTGGGGCTGTTCACCGTCACGGCGGGTGCGTCCGGATCAAGTATGAAGCCCGTTTCGGCCAAGCTGGTGTTCTGGCAGACGTCCTGGGCCAGAATGCTGACCGAGTATTCCCCTGCCGCCTGTTGGCCCAGATCAACCACGATGGCTTCGCCGGCTTGGGCCTCCAGGCTGAACTGTGATACTCCCACACCCTGACTGGCCAGCACGACCTGGGTGCCGGAATTCTCGCTGACCGTGAAACTCAGCACGGGCATGGCCCCCAGCATGCTGCCGGAAACCGGCTGAGCGATGGTTATTTCCGGGGCGCCGGTGTCCACATTGAAGCTGGTGGAGGCGCTGCCCTGGTTGCCGGCCTCATCGGTTACAATCACCCTAACCGTGTGCTTGCCATTGGAGAGCGGACCCAGCCCTTCCCCGTTGGCCCTGGAAACCAGCCGTCCGTCAAGCAACACCTGCACCTGTCCTGATTCGGTACTGGTGAACACAAGCGGGGGATTTTCCTGGCAGATCAGACCGGCCGGCCTGAGAACGGAAACCTGCGGGGATACCGTGTCCACCGCAAAGGCCATTTCGGCCCGGCCCGTGTTCCCGGCCATATCGGTGGCCAAAACCTCCACCTTATAGTTCCCATCGGCGGGCACAGCAATGGATGTGGCCGCTGGCGAAAGGTTCAGGGTGGAGACAATCTCTCCCGAACCGCCTACCTGATGCAGCCTTACCTCCACATCGGGGTACACAAGCGCCGGCTGCATGTCCAATACCGTATAAATCAACGGCACCGTTTTCGTGTTGTACAGTCCAGTGGGTTTTTGCAGGCTTACCACCGGAGCATCGGGGTCATACAGCAGGCTCAGGTTCTCCGTGGCGGTGTTGCCACAGCGGTCAATGGCGGTGAGTTCCACCTCATACGCCCCTCCGGCGGAGAGCTCCAGTTGCAGGGAGGCCATTTCTCCGCCCCCTGCCGCGACCGCCCTGGTGGATAGAATCTCGTCCCCGGCACCCACCAGCACCTGCACGTCCACCGCTTCATTGGCGCTGAACAGCAAAAGTGGCTGGGTATTGGAAACGGCGTTGTTTTCCGGCTGTGCGACGGAGAGCAGCGGCGCCGTGGTATCCACTAAAAACGCCGTCATGGCGCTGCCAGGATTGCCCGCGCTGTCGGTGGCCAGCACCTGCAGCTCATGCTTGCCATCCGCCAGCGGGCCCAGAGCGCCTCCGCTGGCGGCCTCCACGGCCACGCCATCCACCAAGACGCTGACAGTATCACCCTCTCCGCCGGTGAACCCAAGCACAGGAGTGGATACGCATACCAGCCCCTGGGGCGAGTTGATCGCCACTTCCGGTGAGGCCGTATCGGTGGCGTAACCCACACTGACAGTGACCTGGGGCTGCATGTTCAGGTCAAGCACGACGAATTCGAGCACATGGCTGCCATCAGTGCGGGCAGGCAGTCTCATGCCGCTTTTCATGCCGACTATCTCTTCGACATGATCGCGGTCGCCGGTTTTGTCGTTGAAAACCGAACCCTTGAGAAACTCATCGGGCACCAGGGTTGTTCCGTCCCCGTGGGTGACCGTGTAGGAGAGATCCGGATCGGCTCTGTTGTATATGGCGTCCAGAACTGGACTTTCGATGTTTACGGTGAGGTTGTTCCAAAGCGGCGATTCTTCAACCTTGGTGTCATCGCACCCTGATATCAGTATCACCACCGCCCCGACCAGCATCAATGCAGTCAGGCTTTTTATTTTGGCTTTCATGACCACCCCCTGCTCGTTCCACAAGTCTTTTTTTCAAGGCACTCCGCGTGAATTTTCGCTTAAATCCGCATTTGCCCCAAAGCTTCAACTCATCCCGGCCTTTGGCCGATGCCGTCTTCTGAATACTGCATTCTGCATACTGCCTTCTGTCTTTCGGCATCTCCGGCTTCACGACCGGTGTGAACAGCAATCACACCCTATGTACTCCCCGGCCCATCAAGGCCAGCCAGCCACTTCAAGCCATCCTTTTTTATCCCAATTCCAATCTTTCGTTTTACGCTTCTCCTCTGCTGTTTTTTCTCGCCCCGGCCCCAACAACCGAATATCAGTTCTGTCCCGGTTTTTTCATTTTAAATCCATTCCAAGCTTGAATACGGGCATTTTTTGGCCAATTCTAGTTAAAATTCTGCTCTTTCAGCCTTTTTTTGTCAAGGTATTTTTTTTGGATTTAGCACCATTATTTGACAACAATTATTATCGGCAAAATTTCGGCTCTGTGGACTTCTGCCGGTTCTTTATAGATTTTGCAGAAAAACCACGCAGGAATAAATTCATCTTGGCGGCGTTATATTTCATGTTAGGATTTACGCAGCGGGCCTTTCCGGGAACATTCTCGCAGTCCGGTCTTTGAACCGCCTGGGCCTGAATATCAATGTCACAGGATTTTTTTTAATATCTTCCCGGGAGAACCTGTGGAACTTACTGGCAGGCAGAAAAGGCACCTCAGGAGCCTGGCGCACCATCTCAGAGCCCTGGTGAGCATCGGAAAATCAGGTATTACAGAAGAGG
>JAOUPZ010000370.1 GCA_029879595.1 Deltaproteobacteria bacterium
CCGTGACCGCCGGGGAGTAGTTTGGCACTTCGTCCTTGGCAAAGGCCGCGTAGTGGTAGGTTCCCGCCGCCAGACCGGCGTCCACCGCCCCTTCCAGCAGGGTGTCCACCACCTGTTCTGCCTGGGCATCGTTCACCCCGGTGGGGAACACCCCGTCATCCCGGCGCATGATAACGACACCATCCTGGTCGGCGCTGACCGAGTTGACCCAGGATAGATCAACCGCGTTGTCCTCGTCCCAGGTGGCCAGGTCAGTGGCAGGGCTTGGAGCTGTGGCATCGGCCACTGTAATTGTAAACGCCCCCAGGCACACCGGAGTGGCAATCACGTTATCCGTCACGCATATATCTATCCCTGAGAATATTCCGTTCCCAATTGCGGGTATATCTGCATCTGTTGGTGTGCCACTCAGTGTACCGGATGCTGTATCAAAGCTGGCCCAGCCGGGCTTGTTGAATATTGAATACTCCAGCGTGTCTATCCCGATTGTCACATCATCATCCCCCCCACCCGGGGTGAAGATGTATGCAGTTCCGGTGGCGCCTGTGGTGTCCGGTGCACCGGAGATGGTGGGCACGTCGTTGGTGTTGCTTACGTTGATGATGAAGTCCACCGTGTCAGTGGCGTTGCTGCCGTCCTTGACCGTGACCGTAAAGCTGTTGTCTCCCACATGGGTGTTAAGCGGGGTGCCGATGAGCACTCCCGTGCTGGCATTGATGCCCAGCCAGGCCGGGCCGCTGATCGAAAAGGTCTTCGTATCACCCACGTCGTCATCGACGCTTGATATATTGCTGTCGGTGTATTCCGTATCTTCCGTGGCTGTGGGAGTAGGCGCTCCGCTGAGGCTGGGCGCGTCGTTTGTGTTGCTCACATTGATGGTGAAGTCCAGTGTGTCGGTGGCATTGAGGGCATCCTTGACCGTGACCGTGAAGTTGTTGTCTCCCACATGGGCATTAAGCGGGGTGCCACTCAGGGCTCCCGTGTCCGGGTCTATGCCCAGCCAGGACGGACCGCTTATGGAATAGCTACTGGTATCCCCCGCGTCCACATCCGTGCTTGAAATGTTGGTGTCGGTGTACTCAGTATCTTCCGTGGCGGTGGAACTTGGTAATCCGCTGATCACTGGCGCGTCGTTGACCGGGTTGCCGATGATGCTGGTGGTGGCCGGGCCGGATTCGTTGCCGGAAGCGTCCTTTGCCGTGAAGGAGTAATCGTATGTTCCGTCGGCGGGAGTTCCGCCGCTAGTGCCATCGTTGGTGAAATACACCGTGGCGGTCCAGGTGGTCTGCCCGTCCAGCGTGACTGCCTCAGCGCCGTTGATCCAGATCGAAGTATTGGCCTCCTTGGTGCCGCTGATATCCTGCGAGACCTCGTTGGCGGGGCTGGTCACCGGGTCGATGGTGGGCGCTCCCGGCGCCACCGTGTCCGCTGGTATACCGCTGGCCTGGGTTGAATCCAGGCTCTCGCTGGTGGCATCCAGGGCCGTCACCACATAGAAGTATTCCGTGCCGTTGACCAGGCTGTAGTCCGTATGGGGGCTGGAAGCGTCGGAAATCTGTGTGCCTGTTAGCTGGGTTACTCCGCTGGCCGTACCGCGATAGAGATTATAGCCCGTGGCGCCGGTCACTGTGTTCCAGGTGATGGTCAGCGCGTTTCCGGCAGCCACGACGGCCACTGCCAGGCCCGCAGGAGTATTGAACAGCGGGGTGGCTTCAACCTGGACCCCGGTTGCGAAATTGGGCACGGCGTCATGGGCAAAGGCGCTATAGTAATAGGTGGTGCCATTGGACAGGCCGGTATCGGTGTAGCTTTCTCCAATGTCGTTATAAACTTCCAGCCCTGATCCGCTGGTGGGGTAGGATACAGTGCTGCGCCTGATCATCACCCCCGAATAATCGGTTTCGCCCGGGTTTGTCCAGGTGAACGTTATCTGCCCGTTCTCCGCAGTGGCGGTGAAATTGGTAACATCCCCAGGCGCTGATGTGTCGCTTGCGGAGGGTGTGGTGCTGACCTTGGCAGCCGTTGAGTAATACGGATTGCTGCTGTAGGCATAGGCGGCGTAGTGGTAGGTCGTTTCGTTGGTCACGGTGCTGTCTGTGTGGCTTGTTG
Organism: Deltaproteobacteria bacterium; assembly: GCA_029879595.1. Lineage (GTDB taxonomy): Bacteria > SAR324 > SAR324 > SAR324 > JACQKK01 > JAOUPZ01. The sequence goes on from JAOUPZ010000370.1 coordinate 2,110, forward strand.
CCTTGCCGTCATAGACAAGGTCGCCGTCCAGGGGCGAGGCGGGGTAGCTGCCGTCACTGCTGCGCACAATACGCACCCCGGCGAACTCGGCATCACCCGGATTGCTCCAGGTGAGCGTTACCGAGCCATTGCCCGCTGTGGCCGTGAAGCCTGTCACTGGGCCAGGCACTCCCGTGCCAGGATTGATAGCCCCCATCAGAATCGTGCCCGCGTTGCTGGTCTGGCCTGGATATACCGAGATGTTTGAACTGGTGCCCTCAAAAATAGCCTCATCCGAAGAGTTAATACCCTGCATGGTCAACACACGGTTATCGCCGGCGGGCACGCCGTTCAGGATGCCACTGCCGAGGGTGGCGTCAAAATCCTTTGTCATGGGATCCATGCCCGGGCCGGTGACCTGAAAACGCACGGTGACCACCTCGGCGGGCATATCGGCCAGGGCCGCAAAGCGCGAGCCCGAGCCCAGCGCGGCGGGGCCAACACCAGCCCCCGCCGGGGCGTCCGGCCAGACTGCCTGGGCGGTGATGCCGCCGCTTGTTGACCGCCCATCATCTCGGGGCCCACTGCACGCTGGCCATATAAAAAAAACAGATAACGCTGATATCAAGAATACTTGGAGGTTGTTCCTGTTTATAATTTTCATTTCAAACCCTTTCAATTTTGTATGGGATTTTATAATGCAGGTAGTTATTCTTTACAAAAACAGGCTCTCGAAGTCAAGGAAAAGGCGGGGGTGGGGTTCCATGCCGGGGGACTGCGTGTGACCCCCCCTCGGCTACGCCGGTCCCCCACAGTGAGCATCGTGCAGGGGGCAGCGCAGGAACCCCCCTCGGCTACGCCGGTCCCCCCGCATTGCAGGGGGACGGTTTTCAGACTCGAACCATCAAGCCTAGCTCCCCCTCCCTGCATCGCGGGGAGGGGGTTGGGGGGTGGGGTTACTTGCAGGGGTGGGGTTCCATGGTGATCTATCTTCTTTTTCTGGACACGGTTGTTT
>JAOUPZ010000369.1 GCA_029879595.1 Deltaproteobacteria bacterium
CGACGGCACCCCAGTCCACTTTCAGGACCAGGTAGGGATGGGTGGCCAGGTTGACCGTGGTGGTGGAGGTGAAATACCCGGTGAAGGTTTCGCCAGGATACAGCGTCCCCAGCGGTGAACGCCCCAGGATCGTCCCGCCGGCGGGAATGTCTCCGCCGTTGAGGAATATTGCGTCCACCGAGACCACCGCCTGCACCGAAACGTTGTCGGCATTGGAGTCCGTTGGGCCATCCAGCGGGGCCCCGGCCTCGCCCACATTGGCGATGGTGTATTGGTAGCTGATGGAGGAGGAGGAGAAAGAGAGCACCTTCAGTTCCTGCACCACCAGGTCGGGCAGTTTTTCATCCGCCCGGGGAGTGGCGGAAACCTCAAGGCCTGGATCGCTCTCGCCGTAGGCAGCAGTGGCCGTCACGATATAAAAATACTCGGTACCGTTTACCAGCCCCGTATGCTCAAAGGGCGAAGACTCCACGGCTATCCTGGTGGCGCTCCCGGTATGGACTCCGGGCGACAGGCTCCAGTAGACCGCATATCCACCGGCCCCGGCCACCGGATCCCAGGTCAGGGTCACCCGGCCCTCACCGGCGGCGGCGCTCAGCCCGGCGGGCGCCTTCAAAGGCGATGGCACGGGCCGCGCCGCCACCTCGCTGGACAGCGGGCTCTCGTTGCCGCCCTGGTTTATGCCCGCCAGCGCGTAGTAGTAGGTCGTGCCGTTGGTCACCGCATCATGGGTATGGGGGCTTGTCACCGGGGCGATCCGGGTGGCGGTTCCCTTGCCGAAGCCGGGCTCGGTGCTGAAATACAGCGCAAAGCTCACCGCGCCGGAGGCTTCCGGCCACAGCAGAGTCACCATGCCGTCACCGTTGACCACGGTGATCTCGAAAGGCGCGCCCGGTACGGCGGAACGGGCCTTGGCCGCCACCTGGGGCGAAGCCGGGCTCGGTGCTGAAATACAGCGCAAAGCTAACCGCGCCGGAGGCTTCCGGCCACAGCAGAGTCACCATGCCGTCACCGTTGACCACGGTGATCTCGAAAGGCGCGCCCGGTACGGCGGAACGGGCCTTGGCCGCCACCTGGGGCGAAGCCGGGCTCTCTCCACGATTATTGGCGCCCTTCACCACATAGTAGTAGCTCACCTCCTGCCGGATATCCCGGTCCGTATAACTCTTACCGGGAGATTGTGAGGCATGCGCCTGTCCGGGAGCGGCATCCGGTTCGGTGGAGCGGTAAATGGTATAGCTGTCGGCGTCAGGAGACTGCTGCCAGTGCAGGATGACCTCGGTGTCGCTTACCGAGGCGGACAGTCTGTCCGGGGCTGGCGGGGGGGCTTCCGGTTCGGCGCTCTGACTGCGGGTAGCTCCCCCGCCGCCGCAAGCCGCAAGGCTCAGACCGGCCGCCAGAATCGCTATCCCAAGAAACAGCAGCGTGTTTTTCGTGTATTTTCTTGTCGGGTTCATGAGACCACCTCCGGCAAGTTCCGGGATGCGGGAACCTGCCGCCCGAAGGTCCGGGAGAAGTTCCCTTGTCTGTGCCCTAAGTATAAATGCCGACTCATTACAGCCCGATTACAAGGCCCATACAGGGTCTTTACAATTGATATACAGGGGATATACAGGAGATATTCAGTGGTTATGCTGCGGGTATGCTGCGGGCATGCTGCCGGAAAGCATCAACGCAGGAAGAAATCAGACAGAACCCATATCAAATGAATGCTGGTCTTGGGATGGGCTTTTCAGTTGTGATAATTTTACCAGCGCCCAGAAGAAACGCTGTCCCAGCGCGGGGCTGGAACGAGGTGCTTTGGGGCAGGGTTATGCCGGTTTTGGTTCAACGGCCAGGCCGCAGGACGCTCCAGCCAGCAGTCCGAGCAGGATGAACAGCCTGCCACCGGATACACAAGCGGGAATGGAAGGAATCTGGCAGGCCGCCGGAGTCGGATTGAACGTCCGGTTTGCCTGGCCTGCCAATCGAAATATCTCCCGGCATTGTCAGCCCATTGTTGCCTTGCAGGGCTTGAGCCAGTAATCCACCAACTCACGCAGCTTTCCCTGCTGGAAGGGTTTGGTCAGAAAATCGGTTACACCGCTCTTGAATCCCTCCAGGCGCGCCGTGGCGTTGTCCACCTGGGTTATCACCACCACGGGCACTTTTCCGAATCTGCGCTTGCTGCCCAACTTCCCGTTCAGGGAGTTGAAAATACGCCGGCTTGTTTCAAATCCGTTTATTCCCGGCATTGAAACATCCATTGTCACCAGATCGGGGCTGGCTTTTTCCAGCATGTACAGGGCTTCTTCTCCCGAGGATGCTTCAATCACCTCATATCCTCCACTTTCCAGTTCCATCCGGATGCTACGGCGGGAAATCGGGCTGTCGTCTACGATCATGATCTTCATGGCTCTCCTCCTGCAATCTGGTTAATACCGCTATAATGAATCTCCTCCTCCTCCGTTTTTTCAACCTCGTCACACATCTCTTTCCAATCCCCCTTCTCAAAATCCATCTGGCGCATTTTAATTTTCAAGATAAGTTAAATACCATTTTTATGACGATGATACCGGGTCCCGATTCCGAATGCAATAAAAATTATCATGAATAGAATATTTTTCTGTTTCGCTATTTATCAACCCGCACACCCGGCTCCCGGCGTTTCCAACCCCTGCGGTACGCATTTCAGCCCGGGAAGCATAAATGACGATTTGCGCCCACACACTCACTCCAACCCGACTCAAGCCCATGCTTTTGGGAAGAACGGGCCGCACCAGAAAAAATCCCCTGAGAACGCCAGGGCAATTAACTGCCCGGCCTGATAATACCAACTTAGGGTTATGTATATTGCAATCGGCAGGCGATGCACGGTGCTAATGCCTCGCATCGGCCATTCAAATTGCGTTGAACGAAGATTAATTGCCTGGACCCATGTTCACGCAGATGTATATCCAAAGCATTTCCGGCGATATTTTTTTGTTAAATGGAAATGATTTTTTGGGGAATTAACTAGAGAAGTATTATTGTTTTATCAAAACAATAATACTGTTCACTGTTGACCAGAATATAAACTTTTAATATAATGCAGGGCAACTGGGGGGACAATCCTTAGAAATAC
>JAOUPZ010000074.1 GCA_029879595.1 Deltaproteobacteria bacterium
CTTTTGCATCAGGGCACGCTGGTGTATAATCGCAACGAAACGGGAGTAACGGCGGCCCGCTGTCAGGCCCTGTTACAGGAATACGGGGGGGGAGACGCCCGGGAAAAATCAGCCTGAAATGGCCGAAACACCACCGGAACGCCGCGGCAAATGATCAATTAGCGTTAACAATTCCGGAGAAAAAGCATAACGATGACACAAACCTCGCAAGAGACCAGGGTTCCCTTTTCCCTCAGGCCCAAGCTGGTGGCCGGACTGGGCTGGGCCACCCTTATATCCCTGCTGCTGCTGGGAGTGCTGGTATTCGCCATGACCCCGCAGGATGCCAACATGGGATTCAACCAGAAGATAATGTACATCCACGTGCCTTCGATCTGGGTGGCGTACCTGTCGTTCTTCGTGGTTTTCTACTGTTCCATCGGCTATTTGTGGAAGCGCCTGGAGTCCTTTGACCGTGTTGCCAAGGCCTCCGCCGAAATAGGCGTGCTGTTCACGGCCATGTGCCTGCTTTCCGGGGCCATCTGGGGGCGGCCCACCTGGGGCACCTACTGGGTATGGGACGCCCGGCTAACCACCACGCTGATCCTGTTCTTGATCTATGTGGGCTATGTGCTGCTGCGCTCCTTCGCCGGGGCCGGCGAGCAGCAGGCCCGGCTGGCCGCCGTGCTGGGCATTGTGGGGTTTCTCGATATTCCGCTGATCCACGTTTCGGTGCAGTGGTGGCGGACCTTGCACCAGCCCACCTCGGTGTTCAAGGTGGCCGAGGGCGGTGACCCCAAGCCCGCCATGCCCGTTGAGCTTTTGATGCCGTTGCTGCTGGGGCTGGTGGTCATCACGCTTATGTATGTGTTCCTGATGCTGTACCGCCTCAGGGTGGAGCACTGGGAGCAGGACCTGGAGGCGCGGCTGGCTAAGCATTGACAGGCTCAAACAGTTCCGGCGGCTATCACGGGAGTGGGGACCTGTCGGCGGCCGGTGTGTTTTCCGGCTCCGGAAAAAAGGGCCGGTGAAAGCCCGTTTTCCCTGCGGTTCTTTGAACCTGATCCGCCCGGGGGCAATCATAACAGGCAGGCGGAATACACAGGTGGGACAGGGGTGATTCCAGCGGGGAAAGCCGAAAAAGGAACGGAAACGGGTTTGATACGACTGCCGCGGCGGGGAACAGCGAGGCCAGCGGCCGGTTCGTGACGCTGCCATTAGTTTGCGAGCGGCAGCGGGGCCCGGCAACACCAGAAATGGCGAAGCAGGCGCATCGGATAACATTAAACCGGAAGCAACGGCAACGAACCACATTGCCAGGGTTCCATCAGCAACAGGTGAATGCATGAAACGGCAATACCAGTTTCTCATCGGAGGCGCCATCATTGCCGCCATTCTGGGCGGGGTGGTTTACCAGACCTTTGAAACAACGGTGTTCTTCTACACTCCCGCGGAAATTATCGCCCAGCCTGATAAATTCCGGGGTAAAACCCTGCGCATAGGGGCCCTGGTGGTCAAGGAATCCACCAGTTTCGATGCGGAGCGCGTGCAGTTGAGCTTCAAGATCACCGAGGATAATCAGAACATCATCCCCGTGGTATTCTCCGGCGTGAAGCCGGATCTGTACCGCGAGGGTCAGGGCGTGGTGGTGGAGGGCAAGCTGGACTCCCAGGGGGTCTTCCAGGCCAGCAATCTGCTGGTGAAGCACTCGGAGGAATACGCCGTTGATGAGACCAAGCACAAGGATCAGAAGGCGGCCTACCGCAGCCTGATAAAGGAATAACCACCTTTGGGAAAAACCACGGGCCGGGCCCAGGGAGTTTAATAAATGATAGTAAATATTGGTTATGTCTTAATGGCTGCGGCCCTGGGGGTTTCAATCTATGGTTCCATCGCTCCCCACCTGGGGGTGCGCCGCAACAACTGGAACCTGGTCCGTTCGGCGCAGTACGCCACCATATTGAACTTCCTGCTGGTGCTGGGGGCCTCCGCGGTTCTTGTACGCTCCTTCCTGGCGGATGATTTCTCCGTGTACTTTGTCTGGGCCAACTCCAGCACCGACCTGCCGCTGATGTACAAGCTGTCCGCCTTCTGGGGAGGCATGGAGGGCTCGCTGCTGTTCTGGAACCTGGTACTGGCGTCATTTTCCGCCTATGTGGCCTATGCCTATCAGCGCACCAACCGGGAAATCATCCCCTATGTGATCGCCACGCTGAACATCATCCACGTATTCCTGTTGCTGCTGCTTCTGCTTTGGTCCAATCCGCTGGATGTCCAGTCGCCCGTTCCGCTGGAAGGCCGGGGACTGAACCCGCTGCTGCAACACCCGGCCATGGCCCTGCATCCACCCCTGCTCTACCTGGGATATATCGGATTTTCCATCCCCTTCGCCTTCGCCATGGCCAGCCTGGTGCGGGGCAAGCTGGACAACGCCTGGGTGGTCACCACCCGCCGCTGGACCCTGGCGGCCTGGTACACCCTCACCGTGGGGCAGATGTTCGGGGGGCAGTGGGCCTATGAAGAGCTGGGCTGGGGCGGCTACTGGGGCTGGGACCCGGTGGAAAACGCCTCCTTCATGCCCTGGCTCACCGGCACGGCGTTCCTGCATTCGGTTATGCTGCAGGAAAAGCGCAACATGATGAAAATCTGGAACATGGTGCTGATAATCATCACCTTCGGCCTGAGCATCCTGGGAACCTTCATCGTGCGCTCCGGGGTGCTCAACTCGGTCCATGCCTTCGCCCAGTCGGAGGTCGGCCCGGCCTTCCTGGTATTTCTGGCCTTTGCCATGGTGGTTGGCTTCTTCCTCATGTTCAAGCGAATAAAGCTGCTGGAAAGCCGGCATACCGCAGAATCCCTGCTCAGCAAGGAAAGCTCGTTCCTGCTCAACAACCTGATGCTGGTGGGCATCGCCTTCACGGTGCTGCTGGGTACAGCCTTTCCGCTGGTGGCCGAGGCGGTGCGGGGCACCAAGCTTTCCATTCAGGCGCCGTTTTTCAACACCATCATCTCGCCGCTGGGCATGGCTCTTCTGTTCCTGATGGGATACGCCACCATTGTTCCCTGGCGCCAGACCAACTGGAACTTCCTGGTGCGCAACTTCCGCATCCCGGTGCTGCTGGGTGTGTTGGGTGTGCTGGTGGGGGTGGTGGCCGGCATTACAAGCCTGGGGGCCATGATCGTTTTCGGAGGCGCGGCCTTCACCACGGGCATCATAGTGATCGACTACGCCAAGGCAGTGCGCGTCAGGGCCCGGCAGGAAAAAGCCGGCCTTCTCAACGCACTCATCTCCACCACCGCCCGGAACCAGCAGCGCTGGGGCGGGGCCCTGATACACCTGGGCGTGGTCTGCGTGATGGTGGGGCTGGCCGGAAACTATTACAAGGAGGAGTTCAACCGCACGGTCCAGCCCGGCAGGGCCATCGAGGTGGCCGGCTACAAGCTTCTTTTCAAGGGCATGGCCGAGGAGCAGATACAGAACGCAAGGCACAGGCAGGCCGTGGTGGAGATTTTTGACAACGAAAAGCAGCTGGATGTGCTGAAGCCCGCCCGCAGCTATTACCCCACCCAGCCCGACCCGTTGACCGAGGTGGCCATATACCGCACCCTCAAGGAGGACCTGTATATTGTGCTGGCCCAGGAAAACAAGGACGGCTCGGCTACCCTGCGCATTCTGAAAAATCCATTGGTAATGGTGGCCTGGATGGGATTCCCCCTGTTTACGGTGGGGACTCTGCTGTCCATATTCTACCGGGCCCGCAGGCTGGAGCAGCCGGTGTTCTCCCGGAATCTGGAGGTAACCTGAGTCCGACGGGCTGTCATTTTTCAGGCGGTATTTTCAGGCGGCAGTTATTAAGCAGTATTAATTTAGCAACGGAAAGGATTCCATTAACCAGAACAGGCGACGGTTTGCGGTAACATTTACGGCGCTGTCGGCGGCGGTGAGGCAGGAAAAAGAAATATGAATATGTTGAAAAGCTGGAAATTCTGGGCGGTCATGGCTGGCATCACCGGTCTGATGGGCCTGTTCGCCTTCGGGTTCACCAAGGACCCCCGCAAGGTGCCCTCGCCCCTGGTGGGCAAACCCGCGCCGGGATTCTCCCTGGTGGACATAAACACAGGGGAGCAGCTTTCCAATGAAACCCTCAAGGGAACCCCGTATATCCTGAACTTCTGGGCTTCCTGGTGCGTGGCCTGCCGGACGGAGGCCCGCGTGCTGGAACACGCGTTTCAAAGATACTGGAAGGGTCAGCAGCTGTTCCGGGTGATCGGAATAGCCATCCAGGACACCCCGGAAAAAGCCCGCGCGTTTGCCCGGAATTTCGGCAAGACCTACTATCTGGCCCTGGATAATGAATCGGGGGATATTGCCCTGAACTATGGCCTTTATGGCGTGCCCGAGTCCTTTTTCGTGGATGCCGAGGGCGTGATACGCTACAAGGAAATCGGCCCGGTGACCCCTCGCTCGGTGGAGGAAATCATGGTGCCGGTCGCCAAGAAATTGCCATACACGGTGCCGGAGTGAGATCCAGTGAGCGCGCAGCCCTGCGGGGCGCGCAAATATGCCCGGAACAGACCTTCAGGCAGGAGAAACAGCAGATGTACAGCGCAGACATGATGTTTTCAGGCTTCCGGTTCAAGGCGATAAGGTCCGGGGCGCGTGCGGGAACCGGTGTAACGGCCCGTTCAGCGGCGCTGCTGGTGGCCGTGCTTTTGCTGGCCGGGCTGCTGAATGCGGGGCCGGCCCTGGCCCAGATGCTCTCTGGCGAGGCCCTGGATGCCGAGGTGCGCAGGATCTCCGACGGGTTGCGCTGCCCCACCTGCCAGGGCATTTCCGTGAATGATTCCGATGCTTCATTTTCCAATCAGATCAAGGACAAGGTGCGGCGGATGCTCATGGAGGGCCAGAACGAGGAGCAGATCAGGGCCTACTTCGTTTCCCGCTATGGCGAATGGATTCTCCGTGCTCCCAAGAAGGAGGGCCTGGGGCTGGTGCTGTGGGTGCTTCCCGGCCTGCTGATGCTGGTTATCGGGTTCTGGGTGGGCTACAAGGTTTACACCAATACCCGCGAAAATATCGAGGAGCAGCAACAGGAACTTAGCCAGCCCCAGGACGACAAGTCCGGGCTGACCACGGAACAACTGCAACGGATCGAGAAGGATCTGAAACGTTACGAGGAGCTGGACTGACCCATGATGGTGTTCATAATCGGAATCCTGGCGCTGCTGATTTCCGCGGCGGTAATATCCTACCCGCTTTTTTACGGGGAACAGGAGCCGTACCTGCTGGAAGACCTGCCGGATGAATCATACAGTGAAAAGGACGCCACCCTGGATGCCCTGAGCGAACTGGAGCTGTCCTACCAGAGCGGCAAGCTTCCCGAAGATATTTACCAGGTCCAGAAGGCCAAGCTGCAAAAGCAATACATACAAGTGGTGGAGGATGAGGAGCGGGCGCAGGGGTAAGCCCTGCCGCCGTGTCTGTCGTCACTTTACGGCCCTGCCCGGCCAAACCAAGGCATTGACCGGGCGCAACGGGCCTCCTCTCCACACCGGCTTCCAGCGTCTACAACTCCCATGCGTTTATACCCCCTGCTGAAACCGCTGCTGTTCCGCACTGATCCGGAATGGGCCCATGAAACAATTACCGCCGCGGCGGCGCGGGCAGCCTCCGTGCCGGGCGCCGGCCCGCTGATGCGCGCCCTGTTCGGCGGGGAGCACGCCTCATTGCGTACCAGCCTGTGGGGGCTGGACTTTCCCAGCCCCCTGGGGCTGGCCGCCGGGTTCGACAAGAACGCCACCCTGCTGCCTCTGATGACCCGGCTGGGCTTCGGGCTGGTGGAGGTGGGGACGGTCACTCCCCGGCCCCAGGATGGCAATCCCCGGCCCCGGCTGTTCCGGCTGCCCCGCGATCAGGCGCTGATAAACAGGATGGGGTTCAACAACCTGGGCCTGGAGCAGCTTGCCGGCAGACTGGAGAAGTTTCGCAGGAATGCTTCTGCCGACGGGCCCCAGGTGGGGGTGAACATCGGCAAGAACTTTGACACCCCCCTGGAGAAGGCCACCGGGGATTACCTGGCCTGCCTGCGCGGGGTATATTCCCTGGCCTCCTACATTGCCGTGAACGTGTCCTCCCCCAACACCCCCGGACTGCGCCAGCTCCAGACGCGTGCGGCGCTGGAGGAAATGGTGCGGGCCCTGGTGGCCGAGCGCACCGCCCTGGTCAGCTCCGGCGCGCCACATGTGCCCATGCTGGTCAAGCTGGCTCCGGATGTATCCGGGGATGAACTGGAGGATATGGCCCGGGTGGCCGTGGAAAATGGCCTGGAGGGACTTATCGCCACCAACACCACCATCGCCAGGGAGGGCCTGCGCGATGCGAACGCCGGGCAGCAGGGTGGTCTCAGCGGACGGCCCCTGCACCACCGGGCGCTGGAAACCGTGGCCGCGCTGCACAGGCTGGCCGGAGACAGGCTGGTCATTGTGGGGGCCGGCGGGGTGTTCGATGCCCGGGACGCCTATGATTTCATTCTGGCCGGGGCCTCGCTGGTGCAACTGTACACTGGGCTCGTCTACCGGGGACCGGGGCTGCCAGGGCGCATCAAGCGCGGGCTGGCCGGGTTCCTGGAAAGGGACGGCTTCGCCTCCGTGTCCCAGGCCGTGGGGCGGGGCGGCTGACGGCCCGGAGCCCGTGGTTGACCACATATTCCTGCTTGCATTTTTTTTACGGGCTTGTGGTATTGTGGACCGCATATCGTTGTATTTCTTGAGATTGATTCTGGTGCTCGCCAGGCAACTGAAAGAATTATTCCCTCCGGGAGCAGGTCATGCGGTTAGGAAGGAAAGATTGGCGGAAACGGCGGCTGAAGGTGCTTCAGGCGGTGTTTCTGGCGGCGCTGGTTTTCTGCTGGGCGGGTCAGGCCCTGGCCCAGAAGAAGGACGGCGACGGCAAGAAGGATTTTGGCGGTCCCTCGCTGGTGGAGGTGGCCCCCGTACGCGAAGTCAGCACCCCGCCCACCTATGAGGCCTCAGGACTGGCCCTCCCCGTGCAGCGCAGCATCATTTCCTCGGACGTCTCGGCACGCATCCGCACCATTCACGGCCGCCTGGGAGACCAGGTGAAGACCGGCGCTGTGCTGGCGGAAATGGAGAACCCGTCCATTACCCTGGAACTGGAGGTGCTGAAGGCCCGGCTCTCCGAATCTGAGGCCGCACTGGCCATGGCCAAACGCAAGCAGGAGCGCAACCGCGACCTGTATCGCAAGAAACTCACCAGTGCGGACCAGTATGAGGACTCTGTTTCGGGATTTAACGTGGCCCAGGCCCGCCGGGATTCCGACAAGGCCCAGGTGAACCGCCTGGAGGACCAGGTGCGCCGCATGACCATTCGCGCCCCCCAGGACGGCGAAATCGTGTCGGAATCGCTGGAGCAGGGCCAGTGGGTTTCGCCGGCCGGCAAGCTCTATGAGATATACAGCTATGACAGGTTTGAGATTCTGCTGGGACTGCCCGGACGGCATGTGATGTCGGTGCCCGGCTCCGGCAAGGTCCAGGTGGGCTTTCCCGAAATCGGACGCGGCCTGGCCGGGGAGATTCTCGGTGTGAGCCGCAACGTGGACTCCGCCACGGGAAACTTCTCCCTGCGCGTGGGCATAGACAACCCGGAGGGGCTGCTGCTGAGCGGTCTCATGGCCCGGGTGGCCGTTCCGCTGGGCGAGCCGGTCAACCGGCTCACGGTGCCCCGGGACGCAGTGGTGCGTAAAGGAAGCCAGACCCAGGTGGTGGCGGTGGTCCAGGATGAGGCCCAGATCAGGCGGGTGGAGCTGCTGGGCAGCCTGGGGGACGATGTGCTGTTCCAGGGCGGTGGCCTGAAACCCGGGGACATTGTGGTCACCAGGGGCAATGAGGCCCTGAGGCCCGGCATGAAGGTGAAGATCAAGGACGCATCCCCCAACGGGCGGCAATGAACAGGGATCAGCCATGGGTTTGATCGAATTTTCTCTTAAAAAACCGGTGCTGGTGGGTGTGGCGGTGGTTTTCGCCATTGCAGCCGGAATCTGGTCACTGCTCAGCATTCCCATCCAGCTTACCCCGGATATCGAGCTGCCCAAGGTGACTGTGCGCACCTCCTGGCCGGGGGCCAGCCCCTATGAGATCGAGCAGGAAATTCTCATACCCCAGGAGGAGCACCTGGAGAACCTGCCCAATCTGATGGAGATTTCCAGTTCGGCCCGCACGGGATCAGGCCATGTCACCATGGAGTTCGAGATCGGCACCGATATCGACCAGTTGCTGCCCCGCATTACCATCGAGCTGAACCGGGTGGGAAACTACCCGGAAAACGTCCAGGAGCCCCGGATAATCCTTTCCGGCGAGCAGTCCAGCCCCATCATGTTCCTCCAGGTGATCACCCTGCCCGGCAACGAGAGAAACGTGCGGCACTACAGCTCGTTTCTGGAGGATTATGTGCAGCCCGAACTGGAAAAGATTTCCGGGGTTTCGGAGACCCGCATTTATGGTGGGCGCAACCCGGAACTGCAGGTGCGGTTCGACCCGGAGAAACTGACCCTGCACGGGGTGCCCATCAACGCCATCATCAACAGCCTGCGCCAGGAAAACGTCAATATCTCGGGCGGGGATTTCATCCAGGGCAAGCGGCTCTACACCATCCGCACCGTCAGCCCGTATCCCACGCCGGAGGATCTGGGGAAGATCGTGGTGAGGCATACGGACACCGGCCCGATATACCTGAAGGACGTGGCGCGGGTGGAGCTGGGATACGAGGCCCGGGGATCGTTCAACATCAGCAACTCCGGCGCGGCCATGATGATGCCCGTGTACAAGGAGCCCGGCTCCAACGTGCTGGACGTTACCGAGAGGGTGTACAAGACCCTGGGAGAGCTCAACCAGACCATCCTGCACGAGGCCGGCCTGAAGCTGCGGGTGGTCAGCGATCCCAGCTTTTACATATACAGCGCCATAGACCTGGTGCTGCAGAACATTTATCTGGGCGGGATTCTGGCCATTCTGGCGCTGTACATCTTCCTGGGCAATCTGCGCTCCTCGCTGGTGGTGGCCTTTTCCATACCCACCTCGCTGATAATCACCTTCGTCTTTCTCAAGCTTTCCGGGCGTAACATCAACGTGATCAGCCTGGCCGGACTGGCCTTCGCCGTGGGCATGGTGATGGATGCGGCCATTGTGGTGATGGAGAATATTGATACCTGGCGCAAGAAGGGCCAGTCGCGCTTCGATTCGCTCCTCAAGGCCACCCGGGAGGTATACGGGGCGATTCTGGCCTCCACCCTGACCACCGTGGCCGTGTTTCTGCCGGTGGTGTTCGTGGAGGATCAGGCGGGACAGTTGTTCCGGGATATCGCCCTGGCAATAGTATTCGCCATCCTGCTCAGCTTTCTGGTGTCCACCACCATCATACCGCCGGTGTACCGGCTGATCTTCGACCGACTGCAGCTGCCCTTCACCGGGGGCGAGCCCAACAAGGTGGTGCTGGAACTGAGAAGCCTTGGCGGGCGCCTTTCCGAGCGGCTGCTGGAGGTGGTGCTGTGGCTGCAAAAAGATATCCGGCGCAAGCTGGGGGTGGTGCTGGGGGGGACCCTGCTGGCGCTGGCGCTCTCCTGGCTGCTGTGGCCCAAGATGGAATACCTGCCCGGCGGCAACCGGAACTTCCTGATGACCATCATGTTTCCCCCGCCGGGCTATAACGAGGAAGAGCTATCCGGCCTGGGCCGTGATCTCATCGAGGAACTGCGGCCCTATTTTGAGGGGGAGAAGGACGGATACCCCCGGATCGCCGATGTGTTCTTCGTGACCTTCGGGACGACGACCTTTCTGGGCACCGTGGCCGAGGACCCCAACCGGGTGAAGGAGCTGATACCGCTGGTCAACAAAATGGTGGCCACCCTGCCGGCCATCCGGGGCTTTACCAGCCAGACCTCGCTGTTTGAGCGGGGCATGGGGGCGGGGCGCTCCATTGACCTGGAGATTTACGGCGACGATATTGTGGACACCGCTTCGGTGGCCGGGGACCTGTTCCTGAAGCTACGTGAAATCATGCCGGGGGTGCAGGTGCGTCCCATGCCGTCTTTCGACCTGGCCAATCCGGAGGTGCGGATCATCCCCAACATTGAGCGCGCGGCCGCCGCCGGGATCACCACCAGCGATCTGGGGATGATCGTGGATATCTACACCGATGGGCGGAAGATTGACGAGTTCACCCTGCCCAGCGGGCGGACCCTGGACGTAATGCTGATGAGCAGCCTGGAAAGACTGGACAGCGTGGAGGATTTTGAGAGCCGGCTGCTGCTGGGTCCCAACAACCGCAGGCTGGCCATCGGCTCGGTGGCGGAAGTGGTGGAAACCGTGGGCCCGAACCAGATCAACCACATCAACGGTGAGCGGGTGTTCAGCCTGCGGGTGCTGCCCCCTTCGGAAATCGCCCTGGAAACGGCGCTGGAGATACTGGAGCAGAAGATCATCGCCCCGGCCCGCGTGGACTACGCCCATGTGGCGGGGCTGAACTTCCGGCTGAGCGGCACCGCCGACGCCTTCACCAAGACCCGCAAGGCCCTGGAAAAGGGGTTCCTGCTGGCGGTGGCCATCACGTTTTTGCTGCTGGTGATTCTGTTCGAGGATCTGCTCTCGCCGGTGGTCATCATGGCGGCGCTGCCCATTGCCGCCGCCGGGGGGCTGATAGCGCTCTGGCTGGTGAACCTGCTGCTGGCCGAGCAACCCCTGGACATGCTGACCATGCTGGGTTTTCTGATGATGATCGGCATCGTGGTCAACAATCCCATTCTGATCATCAGCAAGGCCCTGACCCTGATCCGCCAGGAATCATGGCCCCTGGAGGAGGCCGTGGTGGAGGCGGTGCGCTCCCGCCTGCGTCCCATCTTCATGACCACCACCACCAGTATCTTCGGCCTGATGCCCCTGGTGGTCCTGCCCGGGCCGGGGTCGGAGCTATACCGGGGGCTGGGGGCCGCCGTGCTGGGAGGGCTGGCCCTTTCCACCGTGGTGAACATGCTCTTCGTGCCCTGCCTGTTCTCGCTGTTCCAGGATGCCGAGGCCGCCCTGATGCCCAAAACCTACCGCGTGGAGCAGGAACACCGCCACGAAGCCCACAAGCTGCACGGGCCCCAGGCCGACGAGAACGACTAGGCAGGCTGGCGGTGTGCCCCCCTCACCCCGCCCTCTCCCATAAATGGGCGAGTGGCAAACAGCCCAAAG
>JAOUPZ010000371.1 GCA_029879595.1 Deltaproteobacteria bacterium
TCCATGTCGAGCTGACTCTCCATTTCGCTGGAAAGGTCGTCAATATCCCCCAGGTGCAGTTCACTGCCCACCTCGTCAAGCGTGGAGTCGGTCATCGGGTCAAGTTCGCCCAGGTCAAGCTCATCCGGTGTGAGTCCGCCGGCTTCGATTTCGATGCCTTCATCGTCCAGCCCATCCATATCAACCGAATCGGTCGGCATATCATCCAGTCCCGGCAGGTCATCATCAAGATCATCAATGGTTTCGATACCGCCATCCGCAGCCATTTCCCCCAGATCCATGGAATCGTCCGCCCCGGCTTCCGCCTCCGGCAGGCCCTCGTCCAGGTCACCCAGATCAAAGGCATCCCCGGCGTCCCCTCCATCATCAAAGCCACCCAGGTCCATGGAGTCGTCCGCCTCCGGCAGGTCATCTCCCATGTCGTCCATATCAAAGGCATCCCCCGCGCCTCCTCCATCATCTAGGTCACCCAGGTCCATGGAGTCGTCCGCTCCGGCTTCCGCCTCCGGCAGACCATCGCCCAGATCGTCCAGGTCAAAGGAATCACCTCCATCTCCCCCATCGGCCAGCAGGTCGTCCAGGGAGTCATCCGGGCCGCCGGGGGAATCACCCAGCAGGTCATCCAGGCCATCCCCGGCCTCTCCCGCCGAGGCATCCCCCATGTCCAGTCCCAGCATATCGTCGTCGTCCGCCGCTCCGGCACCGGCAGCCGGGGCTTCCAGATCGCCCATATCCAGATCGAGGCCCGCACCGCCGTCGCCGCCCCCCAGATCATCTCCCAGATCGCCCAGGGCCGGCTCGTCGTCCATCTTCAATTCGTTGTCCAGGTCGGCAAAAAGCTGATCGTCGTCCAGATCGAAATCATCCAGTCCGGCTTCGATATCCAGACCGTCCAGATCGGCACCAATTTCCTCGTTCACGTTAGCCATTTGCAACTCCAATCCATTTCCACGCGGGTTTTGTCGATTTCAAAACTTGTCCGGGATTTTTTTGTTTTTCACGTCTCCATCCCAGCCGGAGGTTGCTTCCCCCGTGTATTTTACTCCTCCAGCAGCCTGAAGGATATAGCTTTGTCCGCTGAATTATATGGTAATTTCATGCCAAAACCGCCCAAAGAGGTGATTTTTTAGCTTCAACGGCCCGGTTCTGCTCATGTCATGGGTTTTTTCTTCGATGGCGGCATGGCTCATACTCGCTCCAGGAGTGCGTTTGCCGAGCGTATCTCTTCGGGTGTCCGTCGTTTTTCTTCATCTGCTTCACGCCATGGCAATCACTGAATACGCCATGGCAATCACTGAATATAGTAACGGCAACACCGGGAATGCATCTCCGTAACCCGGCAGAAATATCCGGTCTGGTGAGCCTGTCCGAGTGATGCGGAGAATGCTTTTTCTACGAAAGACCATCCTACCGCAATTTGGCATTTTCTGGAAAATCCCCCTGCAAAATGCCGCCGGGATCGTACTTCTTGTTATTGAAACCAGGGGCGAACTGCTATACTCGCTCCTTGAAAGTCCCCGCCCATGCAGGCAAAAAAAAAGGGCGGGGGAACCACCATCCAAGGGAAACCGGCACCTGGCCGGGGTAATGAGATGAAGGCGAACTGGCGCAAGATTGAACCGCTGCTGGAAGGCAGGGGCCTGGCTGTCGGCCCGGCAGAACGAGAGAAGCTGGAACAATATGCCGAACTGCTCCTGCACTGGAACCGGCGCATAAACCTCACCGGAGCCCGGGACATGGAAACCCTGTTCTCCCGGCACCTGCTGGACTCCCTGATGCTGGAGCTTCTCCCCCGCCCCAGCCCGGACGCCACCTGCGTGGACCTGGGTGCCGGAGGGGGGCTGCCGGGCATCGTCCAGGCCATCATGCACCCCGGATCACATATCACCGGGGTGGAGAAGGTGGCCAAGAAGATCACCTTCCTGGGCCATGCCGCGCACACCCTGGGGCTGGACAACTATCACCCCTTGCGGATAGACGCCCGGGAAATGGCCGGACTCCGGGAGTGGCGGGGGCGGACGGATATCGTGATGGCCAGGGCCTTCGCAGGACTGGATGAACTGCTGCGATTGGCCGGCCCCCTGCTGCGCCCGGGGGGCGAGCTGTGGGCCATGAAGGGTCTGCGTCTGGACGAGGAGCAGGCCGGGATCGATCCCGCGGCCTTGGAGCTGTTTGGCCCCGGGGCCGAAGTTCATCCATACAGCACGGCAGCCGGGCCGGGCGAGGAAATCGGCGCCTGCGTGGCGGTGTACCGCCGCAACGATTACGCCGCGGCCGGCTCCTGAAACCAGACAGCTTTATTGTTACTGGGAATCCCCCGCTGGGAAAAAACATGGGCCTGGAGGTGACCCGGGCCGGACGGGGCTGATCAATCGGGCTTGAGAATGATGTCCACCCGGCGGTTCAGGGCGCGCTTTTCCGGAGTGTCGTTGCGGAACCGGGGCTTGTGGGGGCCGTAGCCCACCACGTTCATGCGGTGCCCCTTGATGCCCTCGCTTTCAAAAAACCGGGCCACCGAGCTGGCCCGGGCGCTGGACAGCTCCCAGTTGGACGGATAGGACACCGACCGTATGGGCTGATTGTCCGTGTGTCCCTCCACCACCACATCATTGGGCAGGCCGAACAGGAACTGGCTGAACTGTGTAAGGATTCTTTCCCCTTTTTTCTTCAGGTTCGCCGAACCGGAATCGAACAGGACCGTGTCCTTGAAAGACACCACCACTCCCCGCTCGTCAACGGTCACAAACACCTCGTCGGCGATTTCCGATGTTTCTATCTGCTTGGCCATTTCCTCCAGCAGTTCCGGCTTGCCGCTGAGGAAGAAGGGGGAGCCGGCGGGAACAGGCTTGAAGCTGTCGGCGACCGACCTGAATTTCTCAATGTCCAGCTTGCAAAAGGAAAACAGCAGCACGAAGAAGCATAAAAGCAGGGTTACCAGATCGCCATAGGTGAAAATCCAGTTATCCTCAAATACCTCGCATTTATGTTCATCTTCGAATTGAGGCATGGGATCATTAGTCTCCCTTGCTTGATTCGAACTTCATTTCCTCATACATCTGCTTGAGTTCCAGGGGCAGGTAGTTCATGAGGTCCGCCTCGA
>JAOUPZ010000372.1 GCA_029879595.1 Deltaproteobacteria bacterium
CCCCGTAAATGATGGTGGGATCGCTCTGCAGGGGCATTTTGATCTTGAGCCGGTTGTGAAACACCGCGGATATGAGGGGGCGTTCGTGCCCGGCGCCGGTTTCCTTTTCAATGATGGAAGCCAGCACCAGCACCTGATAGGGGTTCATGTTCAGGTGCGGAGGCACATTTTTCAAAAGCGGCGCCGCCTGCTGTGCAAACTGTTTCACCATGGCCCTGAGCAGCGCGCCTTCGTCCAGGCCCGCATGCAGATGGTATGTCTCGGGAAAGATATACCCCTCCAGGTTGGGCCGGGCGGGCTGGATGGGCACCTCTATCTGCCGGATGAATTCCGGGTTTTTCGAAAGGCGGAGAAACTCCTTGCCGTTGCCCAGGCCCAGTTCTTCAAGCCGGGCGGCCACATCGGCCAGGTTGAACCCCTCCGGAATGGTCAGCTGGACAAGGCGGGCATGGCCCTCCACCAGGATGTCGAGAAACTCGTCGGGGGTGATCCGGCCCTGGAAGATGTACTCCCCGGCCTGGATGCGATTTGCGTCACGGCGGATCTTGGCCAGAATCTTCAAAAACAGGGGGTTCCTGATGATCCCATCGCCGGCCAGCCTTCCCACGAACGAACCCAGGGCTTCCCCCTGCCTGATTACCACTGTAACCGGCTCCGGTGAATAAAGGGCGGTGGACGTATGAGAGAAAACCCAGATACCTGAAAGCACCAGCACCACCATGAGCGGCGTGGCCAGTATCAGCAGCCAGAATGATTTCCTGGAAAGGGGTTTAATCACTTTTTCACCTGGTTGATCCGGGGGGCCGCCAGGGTCCCTTCAAGAGAAACATCAGCCTTGCCATCCTTCAGGAAGCTCTCCACTATGGGGCGCAGATTGCCCAGTTTTCCCATCCATCCCTGGGAAGGAGCGAATGATGCTGTAAGCCGGAGCTGGGAGCGGGAAGGGCTCTGAAGATTGGGAGTCATGCTGCCCTTCACCTGCCCCTGCATGTCTCCGTTGAACTCAAGCTTTTCCACCAGAATATTGCGGCCGGTTTTCAAAACGAGACTGGTCTCCTCAAGCATGGTGACGGGCAGACTGATGCCGTTCTGGCTGATCCCGCTGATCTGCAGTTTTTCCAGGCGGCCTTCAATGGTGCCCTCGGGAATGCTTCTTGCCTTTCCGGGCGTCGGTTTCAGTTCAAGCTCCACATTCAGGTCCACCAGTCCATCGAGCTTCATGGGGGCCAGTTCCTCCGGCAGAGTGATATCCTTCAGGCTGGCCTTGCCGGAAAATTCGGCGGTACCCACACCGCTCCAGGGGACGAATACCCGCACCTGGCCATCCTCTCCAAGGTCACCCTTTACCCCCAGACCGGAAAAAAGTCCGAAGCTGAAAGGAACGCGCACATTGGTCAGGCTTACCAGGGGAGTTTTCTTGCCCTTCTGCTCCGGAATCAGCTCCAGTGTTTCCGTGTAGATGCTGGCCCAACCCAGCCTGACAGGGCTGAATTTCAGCTCGAAGCCCTCCAGCCTGCTGGTATAACCCGAGATGATCCGGGTCACCGTGTCGGTGGGGAAGTTGGCCTTGATCCCGATCCAGAACGCCAACAGGAACAACACCACACACCCCAGGGGTATCATTATCCGCTTCATCATTTTATCGCCAGCACCCTCATGGTTAATCGCAAAAGGTCTTTGTCCCGGAAGGCGGCCGCCAGTTCAAGCTGGTCTATGACCAGCATGGGATCGGCGCTTTCCAGGGTGTGCACCAGATTGACCATTTCATCCAGGGTGAGATCGTTGACTTTCACCTCCACCCCCTGCAAACCGGAAACAGCCTTTTCCGGCAGCATGTTCATCTGCAGCCTGCTGGTAAGGGCATGTTTTTCGGCCAGGGATTCGATATAACCCATCAGGGGCTGGGTGAGCTTTTTCTGAACAGGCTGGGCGTTCAGGCGGTTCTTTTCATCAATCAGGGCCTGCGCCTGCTTGAGCACCTCCTCCTGCAGGGCGATGCGCCGCCTCAGATCAGCCTCCTTTCCCGTCAGCCCCTTGACGGCAAAATACACCCCGCTAAACAGCAGGATAACCGCCAGGGTAACCACCATGATTTTTTCCCTTGTAGAAAGCACCATGGTTTTACCGTTCTAAATCCATCCGGTAGCGTATGCTCTGCCCGGATCGCGAGTGGTTCAGCTTTGCGGTGAATCCCTTGAAATACTCCAGCTCGGCAAGCTTGGTTTTCACCTGATCCGAGGCGCTGTACTCCTCAGTGGTTCCAGTCAGGGATATTTTCTGTGAACTGATCGAAAGGGTTTCCACCTTTACCTGCTTATGCTGTGAGACAATGTTGGAAATGTCGTTGAACAGCCGGGACATGTCGTAACTGTATGTGGAAAATTTTTCGGAGGTCTGCCGGGTCTTGCTGAGCTTTTCCACCTCGTCGGAGATCTTGGACATGGCCGACTTAACGGTGGCAGTGCTTTCGGGCAGGGGAACGCTCAGCAGTTTTTTCACCTGATTGTTGAGCAGATTGAGCCTTTCATCAAGGGAGGACCTGTTGATGATGGTTGATGTCCCCAGCAGCACAAGCCAGAGGCCCAGCAGCACCCCGCTCACCACCAGTGGCCAGCGCAGCTCTTTGAGTTGGGCGAGCAGCGCTCCCGCGCTGCTGGTGAAGTTCAGGCCACCGGAGCCCAACAGTTCCCGGGAGGGGCTCTCCAGATCTCCCAGCAGTCCCGGCAGGGGTCTGGAGCCGGGCAGGGGGAGTTTTCTGCCCTGGGTGTTCAGCGCCAGTTGCGCGGCTTCCTCATCCCAGTGGACCAGCCCTGCAAAAAGCCCGTGCAGGGAAATCGTGAACTGCTCTCCGGTGGAATAAATCCTGATGAACCTGTTTATGCCGTCCACCAGCCCGGACAACCGGGTCGCCAGCGGCCCCAGGGTTCCGTTTTCCGATCCCTGTTCCTGGCCCTCCATCTCCACCTTGTGCAGGGCCCCCAGAAAGGCCTCCGGGGTACCAGTCTTCAACGCGCCCCATCCGGAAAGCATGTCCGGGGTGGCCAGGGGAATATTCTCCACCATAGCCAGGTTTCCCTGCACGAATTGGCTGATATAGG
>JAOUPZ010000373.1 GCA_029879595.1 Deltaproteobacteria bacterium
CCCCGAGATGCTGAAACCCGGCTCAAGGAGAGCCTGCTGGTGTATTCCTCGCGCCCCGAGCGGGGCCTGGAACACCTGGTGGGGCTGGACGGCCGGGATGAAGGCCCCTCCATCATGGAACTGCTGGCCCGCAGCGCGCCCGGCCTGCGGCTAAAGGTCTGCGGCTACGACAACACCACCCCGGCCACGGCGGAACTATACGCCCAGTTGGCCCTGCGCTGCCGGAGCCTGCCCAATGTGGAATGGCTGGGGCCGCAGTCCAAGGGCGAGCTGGCCTCACTCATGAGCCGGGCCTGGCTGCATGTTTATCCCACGGAGTTCGAGGAGGTTTCCTGCATAACGGCCATGGAGACCCAGTGCGCGGGAACTCCCATTCTGACCACCCCCCTGGCGGCCCTGCCGGAAACCCTGGACGGAGCGGGTGTGGAGTGGGTCCCCCCGGAGGAGGATCCCGCCGGTGGTGATGGTCCGGCGCGGGTGAACCGCCGGCGGTTCGCCGACACGATCAGCAGGCTGTGGGAACAGCCCGATCGCTGGCGTGATCTGTCCCGCAGGGCCCTGGAAAAGGCACCCTCTTATTCCTGGAGCCGCGCCGCAGACGCCGTGGAGCAAGCCGTGGAGGAGGCTTTTGCGCGGCAATGCAGCCGACCGGAACGGCTGGCCCGCCATCTGTTGCGCCATGGCGACATCATGCCGCTTCGGAACATGCTGGAAACCAGCGCACCGGACACCGACCCGCCGGACAAGCGGCAGACTGAAACCGGCTCAAAGGAAAATCACATCCTGGCCCGGGTGCGCTCCGAGTTGAACAACTGCTACACATTCGCCTCCGGCAAGGGCCTAAGCGCCCATTACCGCGATCTGTTCGACCGGGAGGCCCGGCAGGGACGCGGTCCGAATCAGGAGCGCCTGGACGGCAACGTCCGGTTCGAGGCGGTATCCCGGATGCTGTCGACCCTGACGGCCCGGAAAGTCCCCCGGAGCAAGAGCCCGCCGGAACAGACCCCGGTGCTTTTGGATTACGGCTGCGGCCACGGACACTACACCATGAACCTGGCCCGGCGGTTCCCCCGGCTGAGGTTCATCGGGGTGGACCTGGTCGGGAAGAACATCCACGCCGCGAATAAATGGGCCGCCGCCGAAGGGCTGGAAAACGTGGAGTTCATCCACGGAGCCCTGGGGCTGGATGAACCGGACGCTCCCCCGGCTCCGGAACTGCCGCCGCTGGACTTTGTGCTGGCGGCCGAAGTGCTGGAGCACGTCCCGGAGCCCTGGAAGCTGGCCGACCTGCTGGCCGAACGCCTGCGGACGGATGGCGCCATGATCATCACCACCCCCTACGGCCCCTGGGAGTCCCTGGAGCACAGGAGCAGGAAGGCCCGGCGGGAGCACCTGCACCATCTGGAAACAGATGACCTGCGGAGCATGTTCGGACATCACCCCGGCTTTCATCTGGAGGTGATCCCCGCCGGACAGACTCCGCCGGGAGAGCCCCTGGGCTCCCTGCTCACCTGTTTCAAAAAGCCCCGGCAGGCCAGCGGAAAGCCGGACTGGGAAACCAAGCAGGGGCGGCAGCGCCCCCGGGAAACCCTGAGCGTTTGCATGCTGGCCCGTCCGGACGCCCGGACCCTGGGCCGGACGCTGGAATCGGTGGCCGGGATCGCCGACGAGATCATAATCGGCGTGGACACCAGCGCCGGCGAACAGCCCGGAAAGGACCCGCAGCAAGCCCCCCTGGGCCGGGCCGGCGAACTGGCCGCCGAATACGGCGCGGTGGCCTTTGAGGTGGAATCCCCCCTCAGGCAGGGGTTCCATGAGGCCCGCAACCAGACCCTGGCCCGGGCCGGCGGGGACTGGGTGCTGTGGATAGACGACGACGAGGAACTGCTCTGGCCGGAGCGTCTGCCCAAATACCTGCGGGACAACGGATATCAGTCCTACGCCCTGCCCCAGCACCACTTCGCAGTGGAACCGGGTGGGCTCATCAAGACCGACTATCCGGGCCGACTGTTCAGAAACAGGCTGGGAATACGCTTCTTCGGCTTTGTGCATGAACACCCGGAAAAAGCCCTCAACCAGGGGCCGGGACACACCATGCTGCTGCCGGACGTGGCGATCTGCCATAACGGATATATGACCGAGGAGGTCCGGCGAAAGCGCTTCTTCCGCAATCTCCCGCTGATGCGAAAGGACAGGGAGCAAAACGAGACCCGGGTGCTGGGGCGCTTTTTATGGATCCGCGATCTGGCCCACCTGAACAGGTTCGAGCATGAACAAACCGGGCAGATATCACCCCGGATGCTTTCCCAAGCCCGGGAGGCGGTTTCGCTCTGGCGGGGATTGCTCAAGGACGGTCACACCCGGCTGGCCGTGGACTCGCTGCCCTACTACTCGGAATGCGCGGAGTTTCTGGGCGGAGCGCCCCTGGCCTGCCGGCTGGATCTGGGGCTGACCCTGCAGGGGACGGACCCGGTCAGGGGAGGCCCCCACGCAGGCCCGCCCCCGCAGCCGGTGCAGGGCCGCTTCATCAACACCGATGACGTGGAACTGCTGACCAGGGCTCTGCTGACGGAACGCTCTCAGCCTTTCAGGGGAAGGTATGTCTGACAGGGCGCGCCTGTTTCAGGCGCGTCCGAAGTCATCCTCGAACCGGACGATGTCGTCCTCTCCCAGGTAGTCGCCGTGCTGCACCTCCACCATCCGGGCCGGCGCGCCGGAACGGTTGTCAATGCGGTGGCGCGCTCCCTTGGGGATGTAGAAATGGTCGTTGGGGCGGCACAGGGTCACCTCGTCCTCCAAGGTAAGGTGCACCTCCCCCTCCACCACCACCCAGTGCTCGGCGCGGCGGTGATGCATCTGGAGCGAGAGCTTCTTGCCGGGCAGTATCTCCAGGATCTTCACCTTGAAGCCGTTGCCCTGGGCGATCACCTGGTATGAGCCCCAGGGACGCGTGGACTGATCGGGCCGTTCCACCTCCGGTCTGCCGGCGGACCGCATCTGCTCCACCACCTGCTTCACCTCCTGCGCCCGGTCCATCCGGGCGACCAGCAGGGCGTCATCGGTATCAATGATCACCGTATTCTCCAGCCCCACC
>JAOUPZ010000374.1 GCA_029879595.1 Deltaproteobacteria bacterium
GCAGGGGGACTGCAACCCAGCTTGAATCATTGAGCCGAAGCTCCCCCTCCCTGCATCGCGGGGAGGGGGTTGGGGGGTGGGGTTCCATGCCGGGGGACAGCGTATGAACCCCCCTCGGCTACGCCGGTCCCCCCGCATTGCAGGGGGACTGCAACCCAGCTTGAACCATCAAGCCTAGCTCCCCCTCCTTGCCTTGCGGGGAGGGGGATGGGGGGTGGGGTTCTCTGCCCTTCCTCAACTAATCAAATATATACGCCGCCCCGGCATCTGTTGCCGGATCACCCGCCCCGCCGTCCTCCCAATAGGCCCCCACGATGGCGTAATCACCGCTGATGGCCACCGATACGCCAAAATAATCACTGGCCTGGGCATCAGATGCAAGCAGTATGGCCACCTCGCTCCAGTTGCCGGTGCCGGGGTCCCGCTGGAACACATATGCCGCCCCGGCGTCACACCTACTTCCGGCGTTTGGCACGGTATCACAGGTTTCCGTCCCCGCCCCGCCGTCTTCAAAATGCGCCCCCACGATGGCATGGTCGCCGTCAATGGCCACCGACCTGCCAAAATAATCATTGGACTGGGTGTCCGAGGCCATGAGTTTGTGGGTTTGGCTCCAATTGCCGGTGCCAGGGTCCCGCTTGAACACATACGCCGCCCCTGCGTTTGCTATCGGATCGCCCGCCCCGCCGTCTTCTAAATACGAACCCACGATAGCGTAATCGCCGCTGATGGCCACCGAATTGCCAAAAGAATCACTGTCCTGGGCATCGGAGGCCATAAGCTTGTGGGTCTGGTTCCACACGCCAGTCCCGGAGTCCCGCCTGAACACATACACCGCTCCGGCATCCGTACCGCCGGTGTCTTCAAAATAGGCCCCCACGATGGCATGGTCGCCGCTGATGGCCACCGACGAGCCAAAAATATCAGAGGCCTGTTTGTCGGAGGCCATGAGCTTTTGTACCTCGCTCCAGTTGCCGGTGCCGGGGTCCCGCTGGAACACATACGCCGCCCCGGCGTCACACGCACTTCCGGCGTTTGGCTCTGAGTTACATGTTGCTGTTCCCGCCCCGCCGTCTTCACTCTGAGCCCCTACGATGGCGTAGTCGCCGCTGATGGCCACCGACTGGCCAAAATAATCAAAGGCCTGGGCGTCGGAGGATGTGAGTTTGGCCGTCTCGCTCCAGTTGCCGGTGTCGGGGTCCCGCTTGAACACATAGGCCGCCCCGACCCATTGCAGAGGGTCGCCCGCCCCACCGTCTTCATATGCCGCTCCCACGATGGCGTAATCGCCGCTGATTGCCACCGACCCGCCAAAATAATCACTGGCCTGAGCATCGGAGGCCATGAGCTTGTGGGTTTGGCTCCAGACTCCCGTGGCCGGATCACGTTCCATGATGTAGGCCGCCCCGGCATCAGAAAAAGGATTCCCCTCCCCGCCGTCTTCCGTATATGCCCCCATGATGGCAAAATCGCCGCTGATCGCTACCGACTGACCAAAATAATCAAAGGCCTGGGCGTCGGAGGCGTGCAGGATGACCCGCTGGCGAGTGAAGGGATCAAAGGGCGTGGCTGTGGCTGTGGCTGCCGTAGCTGCGTAATTGGGCACCTCGTCTTTGGCAAAGGCCGCGTAGTGGTAGGTTCCCGCCACCAGACCGGCATCCACCGCCCCTTCCAGCAGGGTGTCCGCCACCTGTTCTGCCTGGGCATCGTTCACCCCGGTGGGGAATACTCCGTCATCCCGCCGCATGATAACCACCCCGGCCAGGTCCGCACTGACAGGATTGGCCCAGGAGAGGTCTACCGCGTTGTCCTCGTCCCAGGTGGCCAGGCTGCTGGCTGGCTCGGGTGCGGTAGAATCGCTCACTGTGATGGTGAAGGGGGTAAGGCAGACCAGGGGGGCCTCTCCGTCTGACACGCAGATCTCCACATCGGCGAAGGTGCCGCTGCCGGAAACCGGTATGTCCGCATCTGTTGGTGTCCCATTGAGGGTGCCGGTGGCTGTATCGAAACTGGCCCAGCCGGGCTTGTTTACAACCGAGAAGGTAAGGGTGTCCCCGGTGGGATCAATGTCATCCGCAGTGGGAGTAAACTGATAGGAACTGCCGGTGTAGGCGGTTGCCACAGGAGAACCGCTGATGGTCGGCGCATCGTTGACCGGATTGACCGTAACCGTGGCCATTCCTGAAATGCTCTGGAAGCCGGAGTCCGTCACCGAGTAGGTGAAGAAGTCCGAACCGTAATAGTTGGCGGTGGTGGGGGTGTACACAAGCTGGTTGCCAACCACGGTGGCTGTGCCGTTGTTGGGCTGGGTTAGCACCGCAAAGGTGAAGGTTTCGCCCGGGTCCACATCGGCCACGTTGGGTGTAACGCCTGCACTTTGGGTGTCCTCGTCGGTGACAATCGCGGCGCTGGTGCCGGTGGGTGCGTCATTCACATTGGCCACGGTAATATCAAATGCCGCCAGGCACACCGGGGCGGCTATTCCATCGGACACGCAGACCTCGATGCCCGTAGTAGTGCCCACATCGGCGTTGCCCGGGAATCCGGATACGAGCCCATTGCTCGGATTTATGCTCATCCAGGTTGGATTTCCGCTGATCGAATAAGTCAGCGTATCCCCTGTGTCCGCATCGCCGCCGGTCACCGAAAAGCTGTATGCCTGCTCTTCGGTAGCTGTGGTCAGGGGCGTGCCACTGATGGTAGGGGCGCTGTTGCCAGCCACCGGCGTGGCGTTTGCCGTGGCTGCCGTGGAGTAATACGGATTGCTGCTGTAGGCATAGGCGACGTAGTGGTAGGTCGTTTCGTTGGTCACGGTGCTGTCTGTGTGGCTTGTTGCCGTACCGTCATAGACAAGGTCGCCGTCCAGGGGCGTGGCGGGGTAGCTGCCGTCACTGCTGCGCACAATGCGCACCCCGGCGAACTCTGCGCCTGTCGGGTTGCTCCAGGTGAGCGTCACAGAGCCACTGCCCGCCGTGGCCGAAAAGCCTGTCACTGGGCCAGGCACTCCCGTGCCAGGATTGATAGCCCCCATCAGAATCGTGCCCGCGTTGCTGGTCTGGCCTGGATATACCGAGATGTTT
>JAOUPZ010000076.1 GCA_029879595.1 Deltaproteobacteria bacterium
AACAGCAGCCGCGCACCCAGGCGGGAGATCCACCACACCCAGCCCTTGACCGGCACAAGGGCCGTGAGCAGCCACACCGGGGTGGCCAACAGGGGCAGGCAGATCAGCCAGTAAATGCCGAACAGCCAGGTGGAAACCAGCTTCCGCCAGCGGCGCCACTGCGGGGCCAGCCCGGCCAGCCACAGACGCGCCACCTGCAGCCACACCGCCCGGCGCACCACTGCGGAGGCGCCGTTTTCGTATAATTCCTTGCTGGAGGCACGCCTGATCTTGCCGCTGGAAGTCTTGGGTACCGAGTGCGGAGGCACCAGCACGATGTCGTCCACCGGGTTGCCCAGCAGGTCCAGCGCCCGGGATTCAATCTCCCGGCGCAGCTCTTCCTGCTTTTTCGGGTCGCTCACCCGTGATTCCGCCAGCACCACCAGTTTTTCGGTGCCCGAACCCCGGTCGGTGGTGCCGAACACGGCCACGCACCCTTTGCGGATGCCCTCCAGATTGCCCACCGCTTCTTCCAGTTCGTGGGGGTAGATGTTGCGGCCGGCGCGGATGATGATGTCCTTGCGGCGTCCCGTCAGGTAGACATCGCCCCCCCTGATATAGGCCTGGTCACCCGAATCCACCCACTCCCCGTTGAACAGGTCCCGGGTGGCCTCCGGGTTGCGGTAATAGCCGCTGGTAACCGAGGGCCCCTTGAACTCCAGGCGCCCCTCCTCGCCCTCGCCCAGTTCCAGACCCGAGTCGTCCACAATGCGCACCTCGTGCCTGGGCAGGGGCTGCCCGCAGGCCACGAATTCCAGTACATTGGGGTCATCCTCTTCCGCCAGCTCCGCCAGTCCCTGGGTCATGAAGATATCGCGCTTGACCCGGTCTATGATCGGCTCCCGGTCCGGCGGGGGAAAGGCCAGCCCCACGGAAGCCTCGGCCAGCCCGTATACGGGCATGACTGACTGTGAGCGCAGCCCGTAGGCGCTGAAGCGTTCGATGAACCGGTGGATCGTTCCCGGCACCACCGGTTCGGCCCCGTTGAAAGCCGCGCGCCATGAGGACAGGTCCAGGCCCTTGAGCTGCTCGTCGCTCACCCGGCGCAGCAGCAATTCATAGGCAAAGTTGGGACTGCCGGAGAGGGTGCCCCGGTGGCGGTGGATGGCCATCAGCCAGCGCTCGGGGTGAGCCAGAAAGCTCAAGGGGGACATCAGCACCAGGGGCATGGCAAAGTACATGGAGCCCATCCAGGCGCCGATCAGGCCCATGTCGTGGTACAGGGGCAGCCAACTCACGAAGACGTCCGTGGAGTCAACCCTGAGGTTTTCTCCCATGGCCCGGACATTGGCCAGCAGGTTGCTGTGGGTGAGCATCACCCCCTTGGGGTTGCCCGTGCTGCCGGATGTGTACTGAATGTGGGCCAGGTGCTCACCGGTGACATGGGCCGGGGGCACCGCCATGCCGGGGAGGGAAAGCTCTTCCGGAGTGGTAATGCTGTCCAGGGTTTCCACCTGCATTCTGAGCAGCCGGGCCGCTATCTTGGCCTCGGGAATGGTGATCAGCACCCGGGTGCGGGCATTGGCCAGAATCCCCGCGTGGCGCCGCAGGTGATCCTCGATCTGGGAGGCCCTTACCGGTGGGTAGATGGGCACGGGGATTCCTCCCGCCATCAGCACCCCGGCGAAGCTGTAAAAATACTCCAGGCAGGTGGGCAACATGATGGCCACTGTCTGTCCTGGCTCCAGCCCGGCCTTGATCAATCCGGCCGCCAGGGCCTCTGAGCGGTCCCAAAGCTGCCGGTAGGTGAGCTCGTGCAACTGCTGCTCTTCATCGTAATACAGCACATGGGGCCTCTCGGCGTGGGCCTTCACATGCCAGCCGATCACATCCAGCAGGGTCTGCGCGCTGCCCGGTGTTTCCTCCACATCGCCAAGCTTCAGGTCGTGGACATCAATGCGCTCCTTTCGGGACTTGGCGGGCTGGGCGGTGATCAGGGCCCTGAGCAGATCCTTGGGGGTTTCCGCGCCGGCCAGGGCCTGCTCGGAGATGCCCACACCGAACTTTTCCTCGATGCGGGCCAGCAGTTCAATCCGGCCCAGGCTGTCATAACCCAGGTCGTGATCCAGGGAGCTGTCCAGGGTGACGATCAGCGTTCCCATGCGATGGGGGTGCAGTTCCAGGGTGAGTTTGCGGATTACATCCAGCAGTTCCGCCGCCTCGTCCAGGGGGCTGTATGGTTTGTTTTCCGGGTGGTCAGCTTTGGTCATTGAAGGTTCCGGGTGCCCATTACAAATGGGGAAACGTAAACCTGGTTTCCGCGGGATAGAAACAGTGGTGTCCTGTTCAGCGGTCAGGCTCCCCCGTTAAAAAAAATAAGGCCATATCCCTTGTATATGTTTTGACTAATTATATCAAACGGCGCGGAGCCACAACAAATAACATCAAGTTATCAGCAAGAGAGTTTTCGGGGGATTCACGCCGGCTTTCCTGTTGCCGTTTTTCCCCGGCGAAAGTATCATGGAACGAAAATCTCTAGCCATGAAATCAGTTTTTTCCGTTCCGGCCCTGTTTCAGCGGCCTGATTTTCAGCCGGGAACCGGGTCCGGGGTAAAAGGGTGCAACAGGTGTTTTTGAAATGAACAGTCAGACTCCGATTTTGGATCACTTTCAGCGTCCCTTGCGCGATCTTCGTCTTTCGGTTACCGACAAGTGCAATTTCCGCTGTCCGTATTGCATGCCCAAGGAGGTTTTTGGCGATGAGCACAAGTTCTCGCCGAAAAGCGAAATTCTCAGCTTCGAGGAAATTATCAGGCTGTGCGGGATATTTGTTGCCGGGGGCGTGGAAAAGATCCGAGTAACCGGTGGCGAACCCCTGATCCGCAAGGATATCACCGAGCTGATAGCCGTTCTATCCAGGCTGGATGGTCTGAAGGATCTGTCCCTGACCACCAACGGGTGGCTGCTGGCGGAAAAGGTGGAAGACCTGCGCCGGGCGGGGCTGAAAAGGATCACAGTCAGCCTGGACAGTCTGGACAACGAGGTGTTCGGCCGGATGAACGGCCAGGGACACGGGGTGGGCCGGGTGCTGGAGGGGATTGAAGCGGCGCGCCGGGCCGGGCTTTCTCCCATCAAGATCAACGTGGTGATCCGCCGGGGGGAAAACCTGAAGTCCATTCTGGATATTGCGGAACACTTCCGGGGCACGGGCATTATTCCCCGCTACATTGAGTTCATGGACGTGGGGACCCGCAATGACTGGAATATGTCCCAGGTGGTGCCCTCGGCAGAGGTGGTGGAAACCATCGCGGCCCGCTGGCCCCTGGAGCCGCTGGTTCCCAACTATTCCGGTGAGGTCGCCTCCCGGTATCGCTATGCAGACGGCCAGGGCGAGATCGGGGTGATATCGTCCATAAGCAGCCCCTTTTGCCGAAGCTGCACCCGGGCCAGGCTCACCACCAGCGGACAACTGGTGAAATGCCTGTTCGCCCCGGGCGGGACGAGCCTGAGGGATATGCTGCGGGCCGGGGCGGACGATAAGGAAATACTGAGGGCGATCACCGATCTTTGGACCGGCCGGCAGGACCGCTATTCGGAGGAGCGGACCTCAAACACCCCCCTGAAGGAACGCCCCAAGATAGAAATGTACCAGGTGGGCGGATAAGCAGCCCGGGCGCATTTTCTCCGGGCCACTGCATGCGGCGGTCGGGGTTTCCCCCGTCCAGTTTTCCGACAGCCTTGAGACCAGTTTCTAACCGTTTCCGGCACCCGGTCCGCCACGCGGCCTATCCTCCGGCCTATCCTTCGGCCCGCTGCCTGGTTTCCGCCACCGGGTGAAGAACCTGGATATCCCCAGGTGCAGCGTCGGGACCAGCAGGCAGGCCACCAGCACCCGGGCAAAGTACCGGTACAGTGGGCTGCGCTCCGGGAAGTTCATGTCAACGAAGAAATAATCCACGAAGTAGTTCATGGTGGAGGCGGCGATGATGGCCATGAACAGCGCGCTGCTCAGGCTGCGGGAGGCTCCGGCCACCGCCAGGCAGAGCACAATAAGCCAGGGGTCCAGGGCCACATCCAGCACGGCGCCACCAAAATACTGAAAATCCAAAGGGTCCTCCGGATGTGGGAAATCTGCGGTTCGCCCCCAGCTTTGGCTTCAAGCATAGGCGCCATGGCCCCTTAAATCAATCCGGGGCTCCGGGGGGCTGTGCCTGCTGCCGGATCAGTTGTAGGGGATGTCGCTGTCCGGCCGGCTGGAAAGATTGGCGAACTTGGTGTGCTCGGGGATGAACGCCAGCCGGATGCCGTTTCTGCTGGTGGTGATGGGCCCGTTGCGGTGTTTGGAGATGTGGATCTCGGCGATGCCCTGATCCTCTGTTTCCGGGTTGTAGACCTCGTCGCGGTAAATGAACATTACCAGGTCAGCGTCCTGCTCGATGGAGCCGGATTCCCGGAGGTCGGACAGCCGGGGCCGCTTTTCCGGGCGCTGTTCCAGCGAGCGGTTGAGCTGCGCGCAGGCTATTATCGGCACGTTAAGCTCCTTGGCAACGGCTTTCAGGGAGCGCGATATTTCGGCGATTTCCTGTTCGCGGTTGTCGGTGCGCTTGTTGGCGCGCATGAGTTGCAGGTAGTCCACCACGATCAGCCCCAGGCCGTGTTCGGCGTGGATGCGCCGGGCGATGGCCTTTACTCCCAGCGGGGTGATTTCCGGTGTCTCGTCGATGAATATCTTGGCTTCGGAGAGTGACCCGGCGGCGGCGGCCAGCTTGTCCCACTCGAAGTCGTCCAGGCTGCCCGTGCGCAGTTTCTTTAGCTCCACCCCGGCCTCCGAGCACAACAGACGGTCGGCCAGCTGCTCCTTGGACATCTCCAGTGAGAACACGATTACCGGCGCATCGTTGCTGATGGCAGCGTGCCGGACTATGTTCAGCGCAAAGGAGGTTTTGCCCATGGAGGGGCGGGCAGCCAGGATGATCAGGTCGGAGGGCTGAAGGCCGTTGGTGTAATCGTCCAGCTCGATGAACCCCGAGGGCAGCCCCGTGAGGCCGCTCTGGCCGGTCTGGCTCGCCAGTTTCTCAAAGTTGGTGTTGAGGATGTCCTTCAGATTGGCGTAGCTCCGGCGGGCCGACTTGGTGGCCAGCTCAAGGAACACATTTTCCGCCTTTAAGAGCAGGTCCTGGGCCTTGTCCTGATGCTCCCGGCCCTGGGAGGCGATTTCGGTGGCTGCGTTGATGAGCGAGCGCAGCTGATACTTCTCCTGCACGATTTCGGCGTATACCAGCACATGGGCGGATATGGGGGTGAGGTCTACCAGTTCGGCCAGATAAACCAGCCCCCCCACCTGATCCAGCTTGTTCTTGCTGCGCAGGAAATTGCCCAGGGTGATCTCGTCAATGGGGTCCTGCTGCTCGGTGAGCGAGAGCATTCCCTTGAATATTTCGCGGTGGGCCGGGGAGAAGAAATGTTCCGGAGTCAGCAGTTCCTGGGCCTGGTAGATAGCCTCATTGTTGTGAATGATGGCTCCCAGGACCCCTTGCTCTGCTTCCTTGTCATGCGGAAGAAAGGTTTCAGGTGTGGCGGATTCCTTGGCTATCACCTTTTCCCTCCATGGATCAGGTCAAAACGCTAATTCCCGGGTCGGCGGCGTCATCGCACATGGACGATGCCCATGATGCTGGTCCTTATTCTGGCTGCCGGACCGTCGCTTTTCGGTGTGTAGGTTGCTCTGGCTTTTCGGGCTTCCCTGCCAGGGTTTATCTGGCCAACCCGCTGTGTTCACAGGCTCGGTGGAGGGTGTGCCCTTCATCCCCCCTCCGGTGTCCGTTCCGGCCGGGGGAATGCCCGATGCTTCCCTTACTGTCTAAACTATTATATAGGACCACCGGGGGCTGGCGGTCAACCGGGATTGTATAAAATCAACTAAGCGCCTGTTCGGCATGGGGAAACAACAGGGCCGACCGCAGGTGTGGAGGCTACTGCTCGGTCGGCGCTGCTTCCTGTTCAGCCGGGGACTGCTCGGCGGAGGCTTCGGCGGCCGACTCCTGCCCTTCTCCGGCGGCGGCCTGGGCACCCTCGGCGGCTTCTTCAGCGCCTTCTTCGGGCTGCTCTTCCTCCTTGCCAATCAGTTCGCCCTCGGGCTCGACCCGGAATTGAAGGTCCACCTTGACTTCGGAGTGTAGCCTTACGGTGGCGGTGTAGTTGCCCAGACTTTTCACCGGGGAAAGCAGGGTAATATACTTGCGTTCGATTTCGTAACCCTGCGCGGCCAGCAGGGCCTGGATATCGCGGTTGGTGACCGAACCGTAGAGCTTTCCGCCCTGACCGGCCTTGACCTTTATCGCAAGTTCCAGCCCGGATACCTTCTCGGACTCGCTCTGGGCCTGTTTCACGGCTTCCTGCCGCATGCGTTCCAGGTGCTGGCGGTGGTGGGCCAGTTGGGCGGCATTTGTTCCCGTGGCGGAAATGGCCATGCCACGGGGCAGGAGGAAGTTTCTGGCGTAGCCGTTTTTCACCTGCACCTCGTCGCCAAGTGAGCCGAGGTTGGGAACGTTCTGTGTTAGAATGATGCGCATGTGATCCTTGCCTTGCGTTCTCTTTTATACTGCCTGGTATTTGATACTGTGAATTCTTCGCGCTGTTTTTCGGGTGCGCTGTTATCTGTTCCATGCCGCCGGCACGGTTTCTTTCCATACTGCTTCTTTCGATCGGTACTGTTTCTGCCGGTATTGTCTTCTGCCGGTATTGTCTTCTGCCGGTATTGTTTTCTGCCGGTACTGTCTTCTGCCGGTAGTGCCGGGACTGGTGGAGTGCCCGGGCTGGCATAGTCTGGGCCTGCATTCTACAAGGATGCTGCTACCTGCATCCCGGCGCCGGGCCCGCCCGCTGGAGGGCCGCAGCTAATCAGTACTGCAAATCAGTGCTGCAATTCAGTACTGCAATTCAGTACTGCAATATCAATCCGGGTAGACGTGCCCTTCGGAGAAGGATATCAGGGCGATGTTCCGGGCCCTCTTGACCGCCAGCCTCAGCTTGCGCTGGGTCTCGGCCGTGTTTCCTGTGATCCGCCGGGGAAGTATGCGTCCCCGTTCCGTCAGGTAGTTCTTCAGCAGTTCGATGTCCTTGAAGGGAATCTCCTGCAGTTTGTTCAGTTCGGAGTTCTTCCTGCGGGGAACTACCGCCCTGGCGCCCGAGCCGCGCTTTCTTGCCGTACCGTTTGTACCCTTGGTCATGGTTGCCGCCTGTTATTCAATCATGTTCTGGGCGATGGTGCCCTCTGATTTGAGTTTCTTGTACTTGCCGAATTCCTCTTCCACATCCTCGACGGATACGGAGAGCCACTTGATGACATCATCCTCCAGTCGGAACTGGTTTTCCAGCGCCCTCAGTGCGTCCGGGGTATTGTCCAGATAGAACATGTGATAGACGCCGTGGCTCCGCTTTTTCACCTCATAGGCCAGCTTGCGCCGTCCCCATTCATCGTGGTGAACGATGCTGCCGCCGTTTTTGTCCACAATGGACTTGAACTTTTCCAGCAGGCCTTTCTGCTGATCCTGGTTTACTTCCGGGTCCAGGATGAAGATTGATTCGTAACCCTGCATGTAGGTTTTTTCCTTAACGATTTGGTTATTCCCGGGATTTCCCGGGGGGTTATCATTCCGCGCCGTCTGGGGCCGCATCACACGGGTGTTCCGTTATCATAGCCGAATGTCGGCTCAGGGTGAACTCCAGCTTTCAAAACTTCCGTCTTTGAGGAACTCCAGGGCCGAACGGGCTGCGTTTTCCACGGCCTGTTCCAGTGCTTCCCTGTCCTCGCCAACCGCCGCCAGCACATGTGATGTCACCTGGCCTTTGTGCTCAGGGCGTCCTATGCCGATCCTGATTCTTTTGAACCGGCTTCCGCCGGTTTCGGCGATAATGGATCTCAGTCCATTATGTCCGCCGTCCGAGCCCTGGGGACGCTGTCTGATCCTGCCGGGTGGCAGTTCCAGATCGTCAACCACCACAAGGCAGTCTTCCAGCGGTATCTTGTAAAACCTCACCAGGGCCGCCACGGCCCGCCCGCTGCTGTTCATGTATGTCTGCGGCTTAACCAGCAGCCCCGGGGCGCCCTGTGCCTCAACACGCGCCACCAGCGCCTCGTGCTGGTTTTTCCAGCCGGAGACCCCCAGCAGTTCGGCCATTTTGTCCACAACCCAAAAGCCCAGGTTGTGCCGGGATTCCTCGTAGGCCTTGCCCGGGTTTCCCAGTCCCACGATAATTCGCATCTGCCGTCCAGCCGGGTATCGTGCCCGCGAGTTTTAATCCTCGGTTTTTTCCTCTGCCGCCGCCGCAGCTCCTGCTTCGGCGCCTTCCTCTGAGGCTTCCTTTTCTTCAGCCATCTTGGCCGGAGAGATCATCACGAACAGGGTGTCCTCCGGGGGAGAAATTATCTTCATGCCCTCGGGAAGCACCACATCGGAAACGTGCAGGGTGTGTCCGATGTCCAGATGGGAGACATCCACGGGGATGAACTCCGGAATTATCGTAGGCAGACATTCGATGTGTATTTCGTGATTGACGGTCTGCAGGATGCCGCCCAATTTCTCGCCAACGGACTTGCCGGTGGGGCGGACCTCGACAGGGACCTGAACCACCAGTTTGATGTCCACTTCCTGAAAGTCGATATGCAGCAGGTTGCGGCCCACATGGGTGGTCTGCACCTCCTTGATGAGCACCTTGCGCTTGTCCTCGCCCGTGCCGCCGGAAATATTGAGTTCTATCAGGCGCCCCGAGCCATGCAGCGCCGCCATGAGCATGGTCATATCATGGTCATTGACTTGGACCGACAGGGGGTCCCTCAAGCCGTATACCACCGCCGGCACGTTGCCTTCCCGGCGCATCTGCTTTGCCGCTCTCTTGCCGGTCTCTGTTCTCAAGCCGGCCTCCAGGTTGAACTCCGTCATTGTCTGATCCTTAAAAAGTGCCTCAAAAAGTGCATCAATATTATTGCATCCAGGGGGCCAGGCTTGCTCCCGGGCTGTCATGTCCCTGGATTCGCGTGGCTGATGGCCCTTCCGGTCTTAATAGCCGTGTGGGTTTGTCCCTGCTCGGCAATCTGTCATTAAATCCGGCAAGGTGACCATTCGCGGATACCTTCCACAGGCAACACCTGCGAAAACACCGCTCCCCCCGCCGAAAAACACCGCGATTACCATAACCCAAACCCAATTTGTACGATCATTTTTGCCTGTGGTCAAGGAAAATTGAGGTCAGGTTTCAAAAACACGAGCCGGTGGAAGGGTCAGGATGTAAAAACGGCCTTCCGGGGGCCTTTAGGAGGGCACCGGAGGCGACAAAAAACACCGGCCGTCAGGCCGCCGATTGCAAACCCGGGCCAGTTGGGTGAAAATGCCGGACGGGCGCTGTTATTTCTATCGTCGCGAGGGATATGCCCGGCGGGGATGATCAGGCAACGTGAAGCCCGGGAGAATTGCGACGGGGATAATTATAATATACCCGGTTATATACACACGGTTATATACACCCGGTTATATAGTCACAGCCTGCAGGGTAAACAGTCACAGGTTATCAGGGGGCTGACAGCGGTCGGCCGCCCACGCTCAGCACAAGACAATTCCGACATGAACGAGACCAACAAAGAATCACAGGGCATACACCCCACCGCAATAATTGATCCCGGAGCCCGGCTGGGCCAGGGAGTTTCCGTGGGGCCGTATTCGGTCATCGGGCCGGACGTGGTCATTGGCGATGGCACCGTCATCCAGAACCACGTCACCATAACGGGCCCCACCACCATCGGCGTGGAGAACGTGATATACCCCTACGCCTCGGTGGGCCACGACCCCCAGGACAAGAAATTCAAAAGCAGCGAAACTTCCATTCTGGAAATCGGCGACCGCAACCGCATACGCGAATGCGTGACCATCAACCGGGGCACGGAGGATGGGGGCGGCTACACCCGGGTGGGCAACGACAACTGGATCATGGCCTATGTGCACATCGCCCATGACTGCATCGTGGGCAACGACACAGTGCTGGCCAACAACGCCACCCTGGGCGGGCACGTCACAGTGGAGGACCGGGCCTACCTGGGCGGGTTCACGGCCGCGCACCAGTTCTGCCGCATCGGCCGGCATGTGATGACCGGCGGGCACACCATGATCGCCCAGGACGTGCCGCCCTATGTGGTCGCGGTGGGCAACCGGGCCAAGATGTTCGGCATCAACAAGGTCGGCCTGGAGCGCTACGGCTTCACCAAGGAGGAGATCAAGGGGGTGGAAAAGGCCTACAAGATGTTCACCCGGGGCCGGGGCAAGACCGAAGACACCCTGAGCGAAATCGAGCAGGCCCTGGGGGAAATAGAGCCTGTGCGCAACTTCGTGGAGTTCATCCGCAAATCCGAGCGGGGGGTCTGCCGCTGAGAAACCCCGGCGCGTCCACCCGGAGGCCCCCCGTCAGGTCCGGCGGTGTCTGTCCGGGGAAGGCGTTTCAGCCAAAAATATATTTGCAGCCATACACACACCGCCATTCCCGATGACACATATATGACAGGCATTCGAGAACCCTTTTTGAGCGTACCGGGCTTTTCCTTTGCCGGCATGAACCTGGGGATAAAGGACCGCTCCCTGGATTTCGGTCTGGCCCGCTGCCGGGTCCCCTGCGCCGCCGCGGGCATCTTCACCCGGAACAACTTTCCCGGAGCGCCCGTGCTGGTGGGCCGCGAGCACCTGGCCGGAGGCAGGCTCCAGGCCATCGCCGTGAATTCCAAGAACGCCAATGTGGCCACCGGCACCGGGGGCCTGGAGGACAGCCGGAGAATCTGTGAACTGGTGGGCGGGGAACTGGGCATTGCCCCGCAACTGGTGCTGCCGTCATCCACGGGGGTGATCGGGGTGCGCCTGCCCATGGAGCGAATAGTTGCCGGCTGCCGGGACCTGGCCGCGCGGCTTGGGGATGACCGGGAGCACCTGGAATCATATGCACGGGCCATCATGACCACGGATACCCGCCCCAAGGGTGTTTCGCTGCGGGTGGGGCCGGCCGTGCTTACCGGAGTGGCCAAGGGGGCGGGCATGATCGAGCCCAACATGGCCACCATGCTGGCCTACTTCTTCACCGATGCCGGACTGCCCCCAGAACAGTTGCAGGGGATGCTGCGGCGGG
>JAOUPZ010000075.1 GCA_029879595.1 Deltaproteobacteria bacterium
CATCTCCAGGTTTGTCTGGTAGAACACGACCTTCTCGCCGCCCTCACGATCTTCAATGGAGTTGATCACCCCGGTAACCACGAAGTTGGCTCCCAGTTCCTTGCCGATGGCCGAAGGATTGGAGGTGAGCCCCAGCTGCTGCTCGGCCCGTTCCCCCCGCACGTCATCGCGCTGGTCCTTGTCGGCCACCACGGTCACCCGGCCCGAGCGCAGCAGCGCCCGCTCCAGGTCCTTCATGAAGGTCTGGGTGTTGATGTGTTCGCTGGTGCGGTTCTTGACCCCGTAGGCCATCACGATGGGCTTTTTTCCCTGGGCCTGGTTCCACTGCTCAATCCAGGGCCAGGCCAGGGCATCCTTGATCATCTCCTGGGAGACCAGCTGCGA
This sequence comes from Deltaproteobacteria bacterium, assembly GCA_029879595.1. Lineage (GTDB taxonomy): Bacteria > SAR324 > SAR324 > SAR324 > JACQKK01 > JAOUPZ01. Next base: position 385 of record JAOUPZ010000075.1, read on the forward strand.
ATCGGTATCGTTCCAGCGCCCGCTGAGGTCAATGGCTTCGGTGTGAGAACGGCGGGATACCGTCTTGCCGCAAGCCGAAACCGCCACCATCAAGGCGAGAACCAATAAATACCATTGAATTTTCGTTGATTTTTTCATATAAGGAATATCCTCCAAGTGCTGGTTTTTGATGATCATAAAGACGCGGAAGGCCCGGCCGGCAAGGTGCCCGCATCCCCCTCCAGATGTTTTTCCTCTGGATTGACCCGAAAAATTCTTCCCGGCTGTTGATGCTCTATTTGTTTATATATGGAAAAAGCATCCCAACTCAAGCCCGCAGAAGGTTCGACCATATGATTCTGTCCCCCAGGAACAGCGGAACCCGCCTGCAAGGGGACGCAATCCCCTCCGATGGAACCTTGATCTCCCGGCGCCAGGGGCGGTTCGCGGGCCGGCCCCTGTTGATCCTGGGAGCTCTGCTGACAACGCTGCTTTATCCGCCATCGGCCGGTGTGGCCCAGGCCCAGGAGCTTACCATCTGGCGGAACCTGTACAACCAGGAACTGGATCCTTCCACCCGGCAAAGCAGTTCCCTGGGCCCTGGCGCAGGCGAAACCCTGGAGGAGCAGGCCCTCAAAGCCCGGGGGGTCAAGCGGCTGCGGGTGATCTCCTCCGACCCGGCCATGGGCCTGGTAATGCGCTTCCGGCCGGCCCCCCGGGACGGACTGCCCGCCAGAATATCCCCCACGGCACCCGCTGCCGCACAGTCCGACCCCGGGCCACCCCGGCTCAGGCTGATCCTGGTGCTGATCCCGGACGCAGGCATCGTCCGCTACCAGTACAAACACCTGGGCGAGGCCCTGGAGAACGGCCGGCTGGTCCGGCGCAGCGACTACTCGGTGGGCGAAGGCCAGGAGACCGAGCTGGCCGGCGAACCCGGTGTGGTGAACGAGCTGGAAGTGCAGGACGATGGGGATACCGAGGTGCGGATCAGAATTACCGGCGATGTGCTGGAAGTGGAGGCCATTCCACCGGAGCACGGAGGCTCCCCGGATGGCGGCAGGATTCCCTACTATTACGGGGTAGACATGCGCCACGCCGATTACCACATCATGGCCGGAGGATACCGGAACAACGGCATACTGGATTTGCTGATCGCAGGGCATATAGCCGCGCGCCTGAACTATCTTTTGGAACCCGATGTGAAGGAAACCGCGCTGGCCCGGCTGCTGGCCACGGCCCAGCTTTGGCGAACCCTCAGGTTTTCCATGTGGCTGGACGGCGGAGCAGCCTTCTATCTGGTCAACGACCAGCTTCTTTTGACCCAGGAGACCGAAATATCCTGGAGCGCGGGGGTGTCCCTGCATTTCCGCCGGGGCGACTGGGGCGGCGCGCTGCGCTATGCGGTCAATGACGAGCCCGCGGTGGCGGAGCTGCTTTTGGGCCGACGGGTCTGGCGGCAGCTTAGCCTGTTCCTCTACGGCCAATCCTTCCAGGAGATGGTCGGGTACGGCCTGGGGCTGGGTGTGGGTTTCCACTGAGGCATCCCTACCAGGGCGCCGCTTCTTCCGGCGCAAACTCCCCCGGAGGTGCCCCGTTCCGCCGGTCCTCACGACCCCAGCGCAGGGTCAGAAAGAGCTGCCGGCCCGGCGCGGGCTGGTTTTCCACCTCGGTGTATGTCTCGTTGGTGATGTTACGCGCCAGCAAAGCCACCCCAAATCCGCCGCCGTTTTTGCCGGCATGCAGGCTCAGTCCGGCCTCGTGCAGCCGGTAGGGCTTGAGAAACCGCGTGTTGGCGGTATCCAGATACCTCCGCCCACTGTGGCGCACCCGGTAGAAAGCGCTCCAGCGGTCCCTACGCCAGGAAGCCCCGGCGTTCCAGCGCAACCGGGGCGAGCCGGGAACAAGATTGCCCTCGTCGCGGGGGTCCAGCCTGCCGTTATCGGTTATCAGCGCCTCCATCCGGGTCATTCCGGCATCAAGCTCCAGCCCTGCCGGAGCCATGGAATATTTTCCACCGCGCAGGTTCAGCAGCACCTCCCAGCCCCGGCCATGGGTGGCGCTGACGTTATCCAGCCGGAACAGGCCGGGGTTGGCCGGGTCTGCCAGGGCCACGATGTCGTCCCGGGCCTCCTGCCGAAAGTACAGCGCCTCGAAATAAACCGCCCCGGGAATATCGTGAAATAGCCCCCCGTCAAAGGTGCGGGTGCGTTCCGGCAAGAGTCCTTCGTTGGCCACTGTGATCCCTGAATCAGGTGAACCGGGATCATACAGTTCATACAGGGTCGGGGGGCGGTATCCGGTGGCCGCGCTGGCCTTCAGGCCCAGCCCACCGGCCAGAAGCCGTGTCCCTCCCATCCGCCAGGTATGGGCCCTGCCATTCCCGGCAGGCATTCCCCCTGTATGGCCGGCACGGGCGCTGGCCTCGGCGCTCCACCTCGGGCTTTCTGAGCTCCAGGCTGCGTAGAGGGCCTGTTGCAGCCTTCCGGCGCGGAAATAGCGGTCCTTCAGGTCATGACGCTCCACCTCTCCTCCCAGCCGGGAGAACCCCCAGTCCCCTCTGTCCTCCCGCCACAGTTCCAGCCGGGATTTCCGGTCCCGGTAATCGGCGGCCAGGCCGGCCTGTCCCAGAGTTGTGTTGTCGTTGCGTTCCACCCTCCCTTCCCGCAGTGAACCGCTCCAGTTAAGCAATCCGGCCGGCTCCGCGCCATCTGCCTTGCGTCCCAGGGGCAGGCCGTCCCGGTAGCCCAGCCCCAGGTAGGAGCGGGTCTCCCGGCCATGGGGGCGGGGGTCCATGATGCCCCCCAGTCCCTGCCGCAGGGAGTGCTGCAGGTCCAGCTTCAGGCGTCTGCTCCCGGCCCGCTGGTGAAACACATCCAGGCTGGTGAGCTGGCGGCTGTTGCAGCCCCTGCGGTAATAGCCCCCGCCCAGGCTTTCCGCGCAACGTCCCGCAGAGGCCCCCGTGGGATCATGGTATACATAGTCCCCCCCGCTGCGGCGGTGGTTGAGGTGCCATCCCAGGACGCCGGCCCCTTCCCCGGGTGCCGACAGAGGCCCGGCGTGTTCCGGCCCCTGGGCTGATCCAAGTGGCACGACCCAGCGGGCATCCAGTTCGCGGTAATGGGCGCTGCCCCCGGTCAGGGCCAGCGCGGCCTGCCGTACCGCATCCCGGCGGGAATGGATGATTACCACGCCCGCGGCGGCCCCCGGCCCGTACTGACTGCTGGCCGCCCCCCGCAGCACCTCCAGGCGCTCCACTCCGTCCAGGGGAATGGCCGCCAGGTCCACCCCCGTGGGCGCTCCGCTTCCCCCATCCGGGTTCAGTCCGGTACCCAGCGGCTCCCCGTCCCACACGATCAGCACCTGGTCCGGGCTGCTGCCCCGGATGGATACGCCGGTCGGAGCCAGGGCGCCTCCGGAACGCACCAGGGTAACGCCGGGCACCTCCTCCAGCACATCGGCAACGGTGTGCATTCCGTCGCGGAAGCGCTCCCGGGGAATGACGGTCCGCGCTCCCGGCATAAATCCGTCGGAATAAGCTGGCGTGCCTCCCTGCCCGGCCGGCCGCACCTCCAGTTCCCCTCCCTCCACCAGCAGCCTTTCCTTTTCTTCTGGCTCCTCACCGGCCCAGGCCCGCCCGCTCCCCGGGGCCACCCCCCCCACAGCCACGGACAGCCCCAGCAACAGGACAACCAGCGCTCCCATTGGACTACAGCGAATCATGGACGGAACACCAGGGTTTTAAGCCAGCGCACCCGGACCGGACGGCCCTGCATGGTGGGAGGGGAAAAACTGATCTGCCCGGCGGCGGCCAGGGCCGCGTCTGCAAACCCCCAGCCCGGTGTCTCCTCCAGCACGGTCACCCGCTCCACGCGGCCCGACTCGTTCACGTCCAGGGCCAGCCGCACCATCCCGGAGCGCCGGTTGCGCAAGGCCCGGGCCGGGTAACGTGGGCTGAGGCGGCCCTGCATTTCGAATCCGGGGTCCAGCCTGTCCACATCCACCAGGGGGGCGAAGTCCTGCTCCGGGACGGATTGCTCCCCCTGGCTTTCCTGCTGGTTTTCCCGCTGGCTTTCCAGCTGTTCCTCCTGCCTGTCCGGAGCCGTTGCCGTGGCATTCTGAGTTTTTTGTGAGTCCTGGGCATCGGATTGGCCCGGGACCGGCCCGGGGGCCGGTTGGTCTGCCTCCGGTCCGCTCTCCCGCCGGGGCGCCGGGGCGGCCTTTCGGACTGGCGGCAGGCTTGGACGTGGCTGGCTCGGGTGCGGTGGCCTTATGCGCACCAGGGAAAGGCCCTCACCGGCCGCCGGAGACTTCAGTCCATCCCTGGTGTACAATGCGCTGCGGGCCTCCTGGAAAAAAGCCCCGGCTAGCGCCGCCCCCAGGAGCGACCCCATGGCCAGGCTTAGCAGCCATCTCCAGGCCAGTGCCGCCAGAGAGGCTGGTCGCGCAATTTTTTTCGTGCTGGGCTTTGACATGGGGCTGTCCGTCCGGTTAAGCATGGCCTGTCGTTGAGTTTCTGAATTCGCCCGGTCCACCGGGCCGCCGCCTCTGGGAATACCTTTGCCGATGAGTGAAGCCACCGTAAATCCGCCCGGCTTTCTGGACGCCATGCTCCAGGACGGAGGCCCCGTTATGCCCCTGATCCTCCTGGTGACCCTGGCCGGATATGTGCTGCTGGCCGAACGCCTTTTGACCTGGCTGTGGTGGCGCTTCTGCGACCGGAAACTGCTGGCCGCCAATGGCCCGGACAGCCTGGATGAACTGCTGCGCGAAGTCCCCACGCAGTCCGCCGCCCCCGGCTGGCCGCGCCGGACGCTGGGCCTGCTGCTGGGTCATTCCCCCGGTGCGCCCACCCCCCTGACGGAAGTGCTGGCCGGGGCCCGCCTTATCCGGGAGCTGGGCCGGAACGCCGCACACGATGCCCGCCGCAGTGAACAGGAACTTCAGGCCCTGACCCTGGGGAGGCTCCCGGAGGTCGAGGCGCGCATCGCCACCATAGGCTGGCTGGGGGGAATCCTGCCCATGCTGGGCCTGCTGGGCACGGTTTCCGGGATGATTACCACCTTCGCGGATCTTTCCGTCACCACATCCCGGCAGATTCTTTCCCAGGGGCTTTCCGAGGCCCTGTGGACAACCGAGGCGGGGCTGCTCGGAGCCCTGCCCCTGCTGGCCGGTCATCACCTGCTGAGCCGTCTTAAATCGCGCTGGATGCTCCAGCTGGAACGACGGCTGGCCTGGATTCTCGCCGCGCCTCACCCCGGAGGGGAGAGCCATGATCCCTGAAACCGGCGTCACAGGCGGCACATCCCGGGACTGGCTGAGGCGGCTGGCCCGCGAGGAGCAGGCCCCGTTCTTCTCCTTCACGGCCCTGGTGGATGTGCTGTTCCTGATGATCATATTCCTGGTGCTGGGAGCGAACTTCGACACCATGGACACCGTGCGCCTGCCCCGCGCCAGGGGAGGAACCCCGGAAGCAACCGTGGAGGCCCTGCGGGTGGAACTGCGCGCCGACGGTACCCGCTGGGCCCGGGGCCGCAGGCTGCCCGACGACCCGCAGGCCCTGCTGGCTGAGCTGAAGGCGCTGGCACCGGCGGCGGTGCTCCTCCTGCCGGACGAGGGCGCCCGGGTGGGCGAAATGTTCAGCCTGCACGACGTGCTCAGTGGAGGCCTGGGAGTGCCCGTGCAGGTGGGAGTCCGCGACCCCGGACAGGATTGATTCAGGTTATACATGGATCTCCACCCAGCGCATGATCTGCCCCAGCAGCCCCGTCAGCCCGCCTTCACCGCCGGACAGAAGCCGCCACTGACCCAGCAGCCGGACGCCCGCCAAAAGCAGTATCAAGGCCCCACCCGTCGCCAGCGCGGACCGGGCCGCCGCAGTCATTCCGCCGGCCCGGCTGCCGGTTCCACTGCCGGTTCCACTGCCGGTTCCACTGCCGGTTCCACTGCCGGCCAGGGCCTGGGTTGAAAAACCCCGCGCCTTCAGGGCCATGGCGATCTCATCGGCGCGGCGCACATTGGCCGCCAGCACCGGACGGATGAATCGCAGCCCGCCACCCAGCCCCCGCAGCCGCAGCCCCCGGCGCGCTGCCCTGAATTCGGCGGCCTGAAGGGGCAGATAGCGCATGGCCACCGCCAGCATGAATCCCAGCGCCCCCGGCAGACCCAACCCCCGCAGGGCGCGTGTCAGCTCATCCGGTGAATAGCGCGAGACCAGTCCCGCCCCCAGCAGCAGCATCACGTCGAACCTCAGGGACTGCACCAGGCCGTAGCCAAAACCCTCCCTGTACAGGGCCAGCCCCCCCTCCCCGAAGGGAAACCAGCCGGGGGGCACCAGCCGCAGCAGCAGGGTCCGATCAGGGCCGGGGTAAAACATGGCCTGGGAAATGATAACCGTCCAGCTTCCCGCGACCACCAGTAACAGCAGCAGCAGCCGGGCCCGGGCGCTCCCGGCGGAAAACCCGTAGAGCCCCGCCAGCAGCGCCAGCGCCGCCAGAGAGCCCGCGCGTCCGGCCAGCAGGGTCAGCAGGGTGAATTCCAGCGCCAGCAGCAGGGCTGTCCGCGGCTCCAGTGCGGGTCGGGCTCCGGTGGGCCGGTATGAGCTTTCGGCATTCATGGCGCGGCTCCGGCTGTCTGTGTATCGGGATGGGCCGCGGAGTCCTGGTGGCGGCTTATCTCCGCCTGGGCTGAACCCGGCAAGACATCACCACGGACCAGCAGCCCCGCCTCCAGCCGCCAGACCTCATCGGCCCAAGGCAGAAGCTCGGGGTCGTGGGTGGTGAACAGCACGGAGCGCCCGGCATCCTGTTCCAGAAACTCCTCCAGCAGCCCCAGCAGCCGGACCCGCCCCCGGCGGTCCACTCCGGCGAAGGGCTCATCCAGCACCAGCAGCCCCGGCCCGGCGGCCAGCAGGGCCCCCAGGGCCAGCCGTTGCCGTTCTCCCTTGCTGAGCAGGTGCGGAAACGTGTCCCCACGGCCCTGCAATCCCAGCCTTTCCAGCCACTTATCGGCCATTTCAAAGCTCCAGCCCCCCCCAGGAGCCTGCCCCGCCAGCAGTTCATCGCGGGCCGTGGCGGCCTGGAGCAGCAGGTCGGCCCGCTGGGGAAGGTATCCACAGGCCCGGGCCCGTTCCCGCCAGCCCAGCCGGGCCGCATCCCGTCCCCCCAGCAGAGCCTGTCCTCCCTGGGGCTTTTCCAGTCCCAGCAGCAGTTCCAGCAGGCTGGTCTTGCCCTGTCCGTTGCCGCCGGTAAGAGCCACCCGGCGGCCGGAAGCCACGGAAAACCCAGCCCCCTTCAAAAGCGCCGCACCGGCACCTGGAGGCGTCCAGGTCAGGCCCTTGCAGGAAACCAGCGGGGGGCCGTCCGGGTGGCTGGCGCTGTTTTTCCGGGGGGAGCCCTCCCGGCCCGGGAAATCAAGGGCCTCGGCGGCCCAGGGGCTCCGGCGGAAATCCTCCGGCGGGCCCTGCCATGCAATGCGGCCACCGGCCAGCCACACCACCCGGCTGGCTGCGTCCAGCAGGCCCTCCAGCCGGTGCTCGGCCACCACCACCGCCATGCCGCCCGCCGCCAGCTCCGCCAGCATACCGGTAAGCTCCCGCCGGTATTCCGAATCCTGGTGGGCCAGGGGTTCATCCAGCAGCAGGATCTCCGGCCCCATGACCCACAGCGAGGCCAGGGCCGTCCGTTGCAACTCTCCCCCGCTGAGATCCGCCAGATTCATGGCGGCACGCTCCTCCAGCCCGAAGCGTTGCAGGGCCTGCCGGACCAGATCCTCCACCGGGGCAGCCAGGGCCACCCCCGGCGCGTCAGCCAGCAGTTCCGGCCCGAAGGCCACCTCCTCCTGCACCGCCGTCCGGACAATCTGCAGGGCGGGTTCCTGAAACATCAGCGCACAGCGCGCGGCCCATGGTTCCGGATTCAGTCCCGGCAGGGGGCTCCCGCGCCAGCGCACCTCCCCCCCAGGGCCCGGATCAATCAGCCCTTTCAAGGTACGGAGCAGGGTGGTCTTCCCTCCGCCGGAAGGGCCGGCCAGCACGACCAGTTCCCCCGGCTCCAGACGGAAGGAGACATCATGCAAAAGGGGCGGCAATGCGGGAGAAACAACGGGTGAAAGTCCCCACGCCTCCAGCAGGGGAGCGTCCGGGCGGGCCTGCCCTGCCGCCTGCCCTGCCGCCAGTTCTGGGGCCTGTCCTGGGGCCTGTCCTGGGGCCTGCCGTGAAACCTGCCGCAGGATCGCCGCCAGACGACCGCCATAACGCAGACCCAGCACGGCGCCAACAGCCGCGTAGCCACCCTGCACCACGGCCTGGGCCAGCATGTACCAGTGCTCCAGATGCAGCCGGTACACGACCTGAAAAACATGTTGCCCGGCATAGATGGCCAGGCCCTCGGCCAGCCCTATCACCAGGCCCGCCAGCAGCACAGGAGCAAGCCGCGCAGGAGCAAGCCGCACAGGGCCGGGCCGGACGGGCCGGCCGGGCCATTGCCCCTCCCCGCCGGACCGGGTTATCCCGCCCAGCCACAGGGCGCCCTCGATCAGCCCCATGGAAATGCCGCCGAAAACCAGCACCAGGGGGGAGGTATGCCCGTTGAACGCCGCCTGGGCGATCATCCACAAGCCATAAAACAGGGTATAGACCCCCGGGCGGGGAACCAGCCGGAACAGTATTCCCAGAAGCATGAACAGCCCCAGCTTGTAGAACAGGCCCTCCACAATGAACCCAAAGGGGCCCAGCAGGAAGGAAAGGGGCAGGCCCAGCAGCAGATGCTGCACGGAAATCACCAGGAATGCACACCCGAAAAACAGGGCCACCAGGATCTGTTCGCGGGCATGAAAGCCCCCCGCCACCCGGCCCAGGCGAAACAGCGCCCTGAGAAAAACCCCCAGGGCCACCGCCATCATGGCCCACACGGCGGCCTGGCCCCAAAGCCATGTTTCGCCAGCGGGAGCCTGCGCCCGGGCTTCTCCCAGGGGCCACAGCACCAGCAGTGCCGACAGGGCGGCCCCCCATAGGGCACAGGTCCGCCCTGCGGGCAGACCGTGTACGGCTCCCGCCATCCTGACTGTGGAATCCAGGTTTGCTCCTTGGCTTTTTATCGGAAATACAGCGCGCCAGCGCCCTGCCATCACCCCGTGGCTCCTCTTCTGGATACCGCCAGGCAGGTCTTCCGGCTTCCGGATCGTCCGAGCACCGGGCCTTCCCGACGGAGGTGCTAAACCGTCAGTGGCTGTGTTCCGGCCTCGTCCCCGGTTACGGCAGCGGGGGCTGCATCGGCTTTTCACCGATTTCCCTATTATCCCTTGCGGATTCCGGCTGAGCCGGAACGCCAGGGGCCTGGGCAGCGATGTGATTAATACGCGATCTGAAAACCGCGGATGAACATCCAAGTTCGTTCAAACCGGGGGTGAATGTCAATTGGAGGCCGGGGTCTTGACAGCGCGCCCTTAAAAGGTAAATCTTGGTGTTAGCCCGGAAGAGCCGGGTCTCTGTAAACGACTCCGGGCAGGCCCGGAATCCAATCTGTGAAGGATGGAGGATAGATCGAATGCACGAGTTCACCGTACTGGCAGTGTTTGGAATGATTTCCCTGGTATATGTGGGTATTTTTGTATATTGGGAAAAATTCCACATGAAGGACTGATGAAGCTCCGTCCCGGCAGCTACGCCGGGATGCCGGGTTTCCATCTTCAGGCCGTCCCCCGCATTTCATCCCGGACGTCATTCCCAAACCAGGAAACTACTCCCATCAACAAAACGCTAAAGGCTGGAATCCGTCTGGCGGCGGTGCTGCTGGTCTGTCTGGCCGTTTCGTTTTCAGCGGCGGGTTGCCGCACCGGCAGAGGTGTCAGCCAGCCGGCCCTGGAGACCGATCCGGATTTCCGCCCGGAAAAATTCGCCCGGTTTCTGGTCGAGCGCCCCTTGCTGCCCTTCCAGGCCGATGGATCCATGCAGTTCAACTACCGCGATCAGCGTGAATCAGGCGAACTGGTGCTCCATGCCTCGGCGGCTGGATCATACCGCATCAGGCTTCTGGCCCGACTCACCGGCTCACTGTTACTGGAATTGCGTTTCGATCCCCAGCGGATCCAGGTCTGGGATTTCATCAACGAAACCATCCTGGACACGGAAAACACCCCTCCACACAGAATTTCCCTGTTCGGCCTGGACCTGACCCCGGCCGAGTTTCAGGTGCTGTTCACCGGCCGGGTTGTCGGCAGGGACTTCGGAAGCATCCTTGATCAGGCCGCCCCTCCCCCCACCGCTGCAGGGGAGGAACCACAGCGGAAAATAGAATTCCGCCGGGGGAGCATAAGGCACAGCTTCCTGCTGGGACAGCATGGATACCCGGAGCAGTGGGAAAAATTCATGGATGATGAGTTGCAGTTCCGCGTGGACTATCGCCGTTATTTTAGCCATGAATCGGAGCGGGGAACCCTCATGCTGCCCAGGACAGTCCGGGTGTATCGCCGTGACGAACAGCAGGCCGTGTTCCTTATCGGAATACGGAACCTGAATCCCGGCAGCACACCCCGGGTTTCCCTGGGCGACACCCCGGCCGGAGCCGAAGACTTCCAGCCCGTCACCCTGGCCGCGCCCTGAGGGCCTTCCTCTTGTCCGGTTTTACAGGCCGAAAAGTCCTCCCCGATGCTGGCCCGGCAGAAGGTCACTGTGTCCGAAGAAACTCTCCAGATGTAAATACACCAGTTTAAATTAAACTGATTAAGGAAATATTAACCCTTGACGTTTTGTCATTTTTAGATTATTATTCCTGGCAGGGA